>JBJMLJ010000063.1:0-2436 GCA_045805365.1 Thermoleophilaceae bacterium | reverse complement strand
TGCCCTGGTTCTTCGTCACGCCGATCTTTCTCCGCGTCGACGACATCCCCGGCGTCTCCAGCCGCCCCTGGCTCGGCGACCTCCTCCAGTGGGCGAACCCGATCACGCCCTTCGTCGACGCTACGCGGGAGCTGCTCTACGCGGGCGCGGCGCCGTCAGTCGGCGAGATGCTCTACCTGGTGGGCGTCGGCGGCGCGGCGCTCGCCCTCGGCCTGCTCGCCTTCCGCAGGCTCGGCCGCGACCTCGCGGTGGTGCTGTGAGAACCGGCGAGATCGTCCTCGAGCACGCCACCCGCACCTTCAAGGTGCGCCCCGATCGCAGCCGCACGCTCAAGGAGCTGTTCGTCAACCGCGGGCACGGGTCCGAGCCGACCGTCGTGAGGGCGCTCGACGACGTGACGCTGACGGTCGAGCCCGGTGAGGCGGTCGGGATGGTCGGGCGCAACGGCGCCGGCAAGACCTCCACGCTGCGCTGCCTGGCGGGGATCGTGCCGCTCGACTCAGGCCGGGCCGAGTGCGGCGGCCGGATCGTCTCGCTGATCGAGCTGGGCGCCGGGTTCGGCCCCGACTTCTCGGGGCGGGAGAACATCTACCTGAACGGCGCCCTGCACGGGTTCGAGAAGCACGAGATCGAGGAGCGCGTCGAGCGGATCATCGAGTTCTCCGAGCTCGGCGACTTCATCGACGTCCCGATCAGGACCTACAGCGCGGGGATGGAGCTGCGGCTCGGCTTCTCGATCGCCGCCCACCTCGATGCCGACGTGATGCTGATCGACGAGATCCTGGCGGTAGGCGACGAGTCGTTCCAGCGCAAGTGCCTCGCGCGGATATCGGAGCGGATGGAGGCGGGCGCCACGCTCGTGCTGGTGTCGCACGACCCGAGCGCGATCGAGCGCGTCTGCGAGCGCCTGATCGTGCTCGATCACGGCCAGGTCCAGTTCGACGGCGGCGTCGCCGACGGGCTGCTCTTCTACCACCGCCTGCTCGGCACCGAGGAGGGCGGCTCGAGGTCGCTGCGGCCGGGCGAGCGGGCGACGCTCGAGATCCTGGAGCTCGAGCTCCAGGACGCCGACGGGCGGCGTCGCAGCGCGTTCCGGCCGGGTGAGCCGATGCGGGTTCGGCTGGCGGCCGGCAGCGTGCAGCCGGCGGAGAGGGCGGTGCTGGCGCTCGAGGTGCGCGACGAGCGGGGTGGGTTGTGCTTCCGCACGGATACGACCCTGGGCGAGGTGTCCGGGCAGGTCGAGGTCCTGTTCGAGGTGCCTCGCCTCAACCTGTTGGGCGGCGACTACGACGTCGTCGCCGGCGCCTACGACCAGGACGCTCCCGAGGGCGGCAGGCTGAGCCGGGTGACGCGGCTGTCGGTGGCCAGGACGCTGGAGGGCGAGGGCATCGCCGACCTCCGCGGCAGCTGGGTGGTGGCCGGGCAGCGCTCGCCGGAGGAGGCGCTCCGGTGACCCGTCCCGAGGAGGCGCTCGACCGGGCCCGTGAGCGGGCGGCCGCCGCTCGAGCCGAGGGCGGCTATCCGGAGCGCAGCGGGCCGGGGCCGCTCGAGGAGACGTTCGTCGACGACGTTCCCGACCTCGACACGCTCGCCGAGTGGGCCACCATCGACGTGCAGTCGGACGTGCTCTACTCGACCCGCCGGCTGGGCGGCCCGGTCACGGCCGTCAAGCGGCTGCTCCTGCGGCTCCTCCGGCAGTACCACGTGGAGGTCGAGGCGCGGCAGACCCGTTTCAACATCGCCCTGCTCGCCCGGCTGCGCCTGCTCGAGGAGCGGCTCGACCGGCTCGAGCGCTCGCCGGGCGAGTGAGCCGCTTCAATCAGGTCCTGTCGGGCGCCGGCCCCTTCGACGCGGTGACGGCGCAGGCCTTCGCCTGGCGCGACCTCCTGGCCGGGCGCGATCTCGCCGGCGGCGTGTACGCCGACGCCCTCGACCCGCGCGTGCGCGGGGTGGAGGACCTGGAGCGGCTGCGGCCGGCGCGCGACGACGTGCTCGTCATCCACTATTCCGCCTACGCGCCGCGCCTCAGGCGGCTCCTCGAGCTGCCGCAGCGCAAGCTGCTCGTCTACCACAACGTCACGCCGGCGCGGTACCTGTGGCGGCACCACCCGCGGGTCGCGGTCGTCTGCTCGCTCGGGCGGGCCCAGTTGCCGGCCTACGCGCGCACGGCTGACGTCGCCACGGCCGTGTCGGCCTTCAACGCGTCCGAGCTGGAGGAAGCCGGCGCGCGCGACGTGCGCGTCGTGCCGATCCTGCTCGACCCCGCTCGGCTCGAGCGCCGTGGCCCGGCGCCGCCGGGCGAAGGGCCGCTCGTGCTCTGCGTCGGCCGCCTGGTGCCGAACAAGCGCCACGACCTGGTCGTCCAGGCCTTCGCCGCCTGGCAGCGGCTGCACGCGCCCGACGCGCGGCTGCTCTGCGTGGGCGAGCCGCTGACCG
>JBJMLJ010000062.1:0-4991 GCA_045805365.1 Thermoleophilaceae bacterium | reverse complement strand
TGCGTCACAGCGTCCGCGCCGGCGACGCGATCGACTTCGAGGTCGAGGACATCGTGCCCTTCGGCGTCGAGACCGGCGAGCCCGTGCGCTTCTCCGGCATGTTCCATCCCGCCGGGTCCGACCTCACGATGGCGAGGGTGAAGCACTCGAACATCAACGGCTTTGGAATCGAGTACGAGGGCAAGACCGGGCTCTCGAAGTCCGAGTTCTCCTGGGCCGCTTGAGCTAGATGGAGGCTGCTCGGATACCGCGACCGCGACCCGTCGCGCTGCGCGGCGAGCTGGCGCTGGCCGGCGCGCACGTCGGGCACGCGGCGCTCGCCGGGGTGATCAGCGACGGGCGGATGGACGGGATGGACATGGGCCCGGGCTCGGACCTCGGCGGGTTCGGGTTCTACGTCGTCACCTGGGTCGTGATGATGGCCGCAATGATGTTCCCGTCGGTCGTACCGGTCGTCTCGATCTACCGACGCCTCAGCCGTGACGAGCCCGGGTCGACGAGCTTCCTCGTGGCGGGCTACCTCGCCACCTGGGCGGCGGCCGGGGTGGTCGCGTACGGGGTCTTCGAGCTCGGCAAGGCGGTGGCCTCGGACGCGCTGTCCTGGAACAACGCCGGCCGGCCCGTCGCGGTGGGCGTCCTGGTCGTGGCGGCCCTTTACGAGCTGACGCCCATGAAGAACGCCTGCCTCCGCCGCTGCCGTGGACCGCTCTCCTTCTTCATGGAGTCCTGGAAGGCGGGTCGCTTCGGCGCCTTGGAGATGGGCCTGAAGCACGGGGCCTGGTGCGTCGGCTGCTGCTGGGCGCTCATGGCGGCGCTGTTCGCCCTGGGTGTGATGAGCCTGACCTGGATGGCGCTCGTCGCGGCGCTGATCGCCGTGGAGAAGCTGCTGCCCTGGCGCCTCGTGGCCATGGGCAGCGTCACGGCTGTCCTGCTGGCGCTCGCTGTCGGCGTTGCCGCCTCGCCCGGGAACGTGCCCGGGCTGAGCGTGCCCTCGCATTCGAGCGGCATGCATCACGACGCGATGAAGATGTCGCGCTAGCATCCCCGGTGGACCGTGCTAGGCGGGGAGGTAGCGGTGCCCTGCACCCGCAATCCGCTCTAGCGGGGCCGAATCCCCGTCCGAGGGGCCTCGGCCTTCGGGGCCAGTACGCCGGACAGAGGCGTCGATGGCCGGGTCCCGCGCGGTGAGCGCTCGCGAACCAGGTCAGATCCGGGAGGAAGCAGCCTTAAGCGATACCGCTCATGCGCCGCGGACCAGCCTGGCCGGAGCCGAAGATCGGCGGGCACGCTCGAAGGCCCGCTTCGACGACGGGTGCACGGTCCACTGAAGAAGTCGCTGGGAGCTAGTCGCTGGTCGCTAGGGCCGCGGTCCGGGTCTCGAACCCCTTCCAGCGGGTGATCTTCTCGACGTCGAGCGCCACAGTGGCCGTGTCGCCGCGCAGCCGCGCCTGTGCGTAGCCCCGCAGCAGCCGGCCGCGCTTGGCGAGCGGCCCCAGCCCGTCGCTCTCGTCGACGCAGATGCAGGCCGCGGCCTTGCGCGGGCCGCCGGCCGCCTTCAGCGGGCCGGTCGGCACGTGTGCCCGGCGCGCATCCTCGTCCCACCTCGCCGCGACCGCGATCGGACCCTCCGGCGCCAGCCAGCCGAGCACCGCCTCGGCCGGCCAGCCGTCGAGTAGCTCGAGGCTCTCGACCCGCACGCTCAAGGGCGAGAGCGGCTGCGGCTGGGAGCCGCCGCGGGTGAGGTCGCGGGCGAAGGCGGCCATCTCGAAGGCGTTCCGCGAGGCGAACGCCGGCAGCGCGAACGGCGCCCGGGCCAGCTCGGCCGGCGAGGCCGGCAGGCGATCGAGGAGGGTGGCCTCGCCGCGGATCGCGACCGAGGCGCCGGCTCCCGGCACGAGCACCCCGACCGCGGGCCGCTTCGCGAGGACGCGCGCCTTGAGCGTGCCCCGCCCGATGCCGAACCAGATCCGGTCGGGGGTGGCGGCGAACAGGAGCGGCGTGACGTGCGGCCCGCTCGAGGTCTCGACGGCCAGGTAGGCCACCGACGCGCCGCCCAGCACGCTCGCGACCTTCGGCTTCCAGAGAGCCTTCACAGCGCGACGATGGCGTCGATCTCCACGTCGGCGCCCCGAGGGAGCGCGGCGGCCTGGATGGCGACGCGCGCCGGCGGCTCGTCGCCGAAGAACTCCGCGTAGACGTCGTTGACGCGCGCGAAGTCGGCCATGTCGGTCAGGTACAGGGTGCAGCGGACCGCGCGCGCCAGGTCGGCGCCGCCCGCGCGGCAGACCGCCGAGAGGTTCTCGAGGCAGCGGCGGGCCTGGCCGGGCGCGTCCTCCTTGACCAGCTCGCCGGTCGACGGATCGAGCGGGATCTGGCCCGAGCAGAAGAGGAGATCGCCGGCGCGAACCGCCTGCGAGTAGGGGCCGACGGCCTCCGGCGCCTCGTCCGTGTGGATGCACGAGCGGTCCATCCGGGCGCACACTAGCGCCGTCCGCAGTTCGCTCGATCGGCTTCGCCGATCGAGCTCGTGGATGCCGCTGCCGCGCTGCGCGGCTCGCGCCGCTCGCGCGACTAGGATGGATCGGACCGATGCTCTCGCTCTACCGCCGCCACCGCCCGCGCTCCTTCGACGAGGTGGTCGGCCAGGAGCACATCGTCCGCACGCTCCGGAACGCGATCGAGCTCGGCAAGGTCCACCACGCCTACCTCTTCGTGGGCTCGCGAGGGACCGGCAAGACCTCCATGGCCAAGCTGCTGGCCTGCGCGCTGAACGCCCACGACGGGCCGAAGGCCGACTTCGACCCCGACGACCCCGCCTGCCGCGCGATCCTGGCGGGCACCTCGCTCGACGTCGTCGAGATGGACGCCGCCTCGCACAACTCGGTCGACGACATCCGCGAGCTGCGCGAGAACGTCGGTCTGGCGCCGATGGAGGGGGGCAGCCGCGTCTACATCCTGGACGAGGCCCACATGCTCACGACCCAGGCGTGGAACGCGTTCCTGAAGACGCTCGAGGAGCCGCCGCCGCATGTGGTCTTCGTGCTGGCGACGACCGAGGCGCACAAGGTGCCGCCGACGATCGTCGACCGCTGCCACCGCTTCGACTTCCAGCGCCCGTCGCTCGAGCAGATTGCGTCGGTGCTGAAGAAGGTGGCGGGGCAGGAGCAGATCGAGGTGCCCGAGCCGGCGATCGGGATGATCGCCCGCGCGGCCACCGGCAGCTTCCGCGACGCGCTCGGCACGCTCGAGCAGCTCGTCACCTACGGCGGCAAGGAGGTCGAGCTCGACAACGTGCTGGAGATCCTCGGCGTCGCCGACGCCGAGCTGGTCCTCGACACGGCCGACGCCCTCGTCGAGCGCGATCCGAAGGCGGCCCTCGGCTGCGTCCAGCGGCTGAGCGACTCCGGCCGCGACTTCACCCAGTTCATGCGCGACCTGACCTCGCACCTCCGCCACCTCCTGGTGGTGCAGGTCACGGGCCAGATGCCCGAGACATTCTCGGTCACGGCGGCTCATCCCGACCGCGTTTCCGGCCAGGCCGAGCGGATCGCCCAGGGCGAGGTGGTCCGGGCGATCGAGTTCCTCGGCAGCGGCGTGGCCGCGGTCAAGGAGGGCTCGGATCCGCGCATCCAGCTCGAGCTGGCGCTGCTCAAGTCGACCCAGCCGCAGGCGGACCTCTCGCTCCAGGCGCTGATGTTCCGGATCGAGCAGCTCGAGCGGAGGCTCGGCGACGCGGGGGAGACGGCCGCGCCGGCGGAGCAGCCGGCGCCGCCGCGGAGCTCCCCTCCGCCGCGCGGCGGCGGCGGGCCGAGCGCGGCCGCGGCGGCCCAGGCGGTGGCGGCGCCCGAGGAGGACGCGGAGCCGGCGCCGGCACCCGACCTCGAGCACGTGCAGCAGGTCTGGCCGGCGGTCGCCGACGCGGTGCGCGAGCGCAACGGCATGCTCGGCGCGCTGCTGGCGCAGGCACGGCCGATCGCGCTCGAGGGCGAGGTCCTCAAGGTCGCCTTCGGCGAGGACGCAACCTTCGCCAAGAAGAAGGCGGAGGCGAACAGGGAGCTCGTCGTCGAGGCGCTTCGCGGGCTCACCGGCCGCGGGCTCAGCGTGGCCTACGAGCTCAGCGCAGACGCCGGCGATGGTCCCGCGCTCCTGAGCGAGGACGAGCTGCTCGAGCGGCTTCGGTCAGAGTTCGGGGCTACCGAGGTGCTCGACGAGGAGACCGAGTGATGCCCAAGCAGCCCAACATGAACCAGATGATGAAGCAGGTCCAGCAGATGCAGGCCGAGATGGCCAAGGCGCAGGAGGAGCTGAAGACCGCGACGGTCGAGGCCAGCGCCGGCGGCGGCATGGTCACCGTGAAGATGAGCGGCGAGCTCCAGCTGCTCGAGCTGAAGATCGACCCCGAGGCGGTCGACCCGGAGGACGTCGAGCTGCTTCAGGACATGGTGCAGGCGGCCATCAACGAGGCGCTCCGCTCGGCCCAGGAGCTGGCTGCATCGAAGATGGGCCAGGCCACCGGCGGTCTCGGCGGGCTGGGCGACCTGGGCTTGCCGGGATTCTAGTGACCCTGGTCAGTGCGGCCTGCCCGCACGACTGTCCCGACACCTGCGCCATGCAGGTGACGGTCGAGGACGGCCGCGCCACCCACGTGGACGGCGACCCCGACCACCCGATCACGGTCGGGTTCCTCTGCGGGAAGGTCTCCAACTACCTCGACCGCGTCTACAGCGAGGAGCGGCTCCTGAGGCCGCTCGTCCGCACCGGCGCCAAGGGGGAAGCCGAGTTCCGCGAGGCGAGCTGGGACGAGGCCCTCGACCTGGTGGCCGAGCGGCTCCACGGCCTGGGCGAGTCGATCCTCCCCTACAGCTACGCGGGCACGCAGGGGCTGATCCAGGGCAACTCGCTGAGCGCCCGCGTGATGAACGCCCTGGGCGCGAGCAACCTGGAGCGGACGATCTGCGCCACCGCCGGCCTGGCCGGAACGGGCATGGCCC
>JBJMLJ010000061.1:0-2052 GCA_045805365.1 Thermoleophilaceae bacterium | reverse complement strand
GTCCTGTTCGGCGCCTACGCGGCGACGCTCGGCCTCCACGCCTTCCGTGGGTCGGACTACGGCGGCGACGAGCCGCACTACCTGCTCGCCGCGAGGTCGCTGGTGGACGACGGCGACGTCGACGTCCGCGACGACTACCGCTCCCACGGCTACTCGGCCTTCTACCCCTATCCGCTGGACCGGCAGGGGAAGATCCACAACGGGCGGCTGAACGAGCCGCACGGCGTCGGCTTCCCGCTGCTGATCGCGCCCGCCTACGCCTTGGGCGGCGCCCGCGGGGTCGAGCTGTTCCTCGCGCTGATCGCCGCCCTCGCAGTCACGCTCGCCTACCGGCTGGCCCTGCGGGTGGTGCCCGACCCATGGGCGATCGCGGCCGCGGCCGCGGTCGGACTGTCACCGCCCTTCCTCGCCTACGGCACCGCGGTCTATCCGGAGCTGAGCGCCGGCGCCTGCCTGGCGGGCGCCGCTCTGCTCGCGCTGAGGCTCGACGGGAGGCCGCGCAGGCGAGAGGCGTTCGCCTGCTTCGCGCTGCTCGCCGCGCTTCCCTGGCTGGGGACCAAGTTCGTCCCGGCGGGGCTCGTCATCGGCTGGTTCGCCGCGCGCGCGCTGTGGCGAGCGCGGCGGCGGACGCTCGCGATCGGGTCGGTCGAGATCGCCGGCTTCAGCGCGGCCCTCTACGTCGGGATCAACGAGGCGCTCTACGACGGCCTAACCCCCTACGGCACGACCGAGACCACGACGCACGCGTCGTTCCCCGGCGGCTACGCCGAGCGCGCCTACCGGCTGGTGGCGCTCTTCATCGACCGCGACTACGGCCTGCTGCGCTGGGCGCCGATATTCGGGCTGGCGTTCGCCGGGCTCTGGTGGCTGTGGCACTCCCGCCGCGAACGTATGGCGCGAGCCGTGCCGGCGGTCAGGGACATCGAGCTCACTGCCGGCCTGTGCGCCACGGCGCTCGGGGTGCAGCTGCTCGTCGCGGGCTTCCTGGCGCCGACGATGTTCGGCTTCTGGTTCCCCCCGCGGCATCTCCTCGCCGGGCTGCCCCTGGCCGTGCCGCTGGTCGCGTGGGGACTGCGCCACGCCCCGCGCATCGGCGCGCTGCTCGCCCTCCTGACCGCCGCGGCCTCGGTCTGGCTCTACGTCGACGTCCGCTGGGGCGGCGGCACGCTCGTCACCGATCGGCCCGACGCGCCGTTCGGCCCGCTGACCCGCGCCTTCCCGTTCTTCGACGGCTCGCTCTGGCCGAACGTGGTGGCGGGGGCGATCGGCGCGGGCCTGCTGGCGCTCGTCCTGCGCGAGGCGCGCGCGCTGCGCCACTCGCGCCAGACGGCGGGAGCCACCCGCGCCAGGTACTCCGGGTAGCTGACGAACGAGCTGCCGTGCAGCCGCCGCCGGTAGCCGATCGGCACCTCGAGCGGCTCGATCCCATGGCCCCAGAGCGACAGGGTCAGCACCTGCGCGTAGTTGTAGTCGTGCGAGATCCGAGCGACCGCGAGCGCCCTCGCGGACAGGGCCCGGAAGCCCGTCTGGGCGTCGCTCAGCACGGTCTCCATGAGCGTGCCGAGGACGGCGCTGACAACCCGGTTGCCGAGCGCGCGGTGCCACGACATCCCCTGGCGATCGCCGAGGAAGCGGGAGCCGAGGACGTAGTCGGCGCGCCCCGAAGCCACCGGGGCCAGCACCCGCTCGAGGTCGGCCGGGTCGTACTCGCCGTCGCCGTCGAGGTAGACGGCCGCGGCGTAGCCGCGATCACGGGCGTAGTCGAGCCCCGTGCGCAGGGCCGCGCCGAGGCCGCGCGTGCTCTCGTGCGAGACGACGTCGGCGCCTCGCGCCCGGGCCACCGCCGCGGTGTCGTCGCGGGAGCCGTCGTCGACCACGTGCTTGTCGAGCGGCAGGCCGCAGGCCTGCCGCGGGAGGCCCGCCAGCACGCCTCCGAGCGACGGCCCCTCGTCGCGGGCCACGACTATCGCGACGCAAGGGCCGGCGACCGCGGCGGGCTCGGCCGCCGGCTCCAGAACGGGGATCAGCGGGCGGCCCCGGGCCGCGGCCGGC
>JBJMLJ010000060.1:0-5275 GCA_045805365.1 Thermoleophilaceae bacterium | reverse complement strand
TTCGCGACCTGGGACGAGGCCCGGGAAGCGGCTCAGACCGCGCGGTAGCCGCTAGCTCGGGCGGAAGCCCGAGCACAGCCGATGCGCTGGCGGTCCGCGACCGGCTTCGCTGTCCAGGCCGTCGAGCGACTCGACCTCGTGCGCGGGCTCGAACCACCGCTGCAGGATGTCGACGACGACCGCGTCGGGATCGCTCGCCTCCCAGACCCGGTTGGGCGTCATGCCGCGGAAGTCGATCTCCGGATGGAGCAGCCCGCGTAGCCGGTCGAAGTCCTTCGCGGCGAGGGCGGTCGCGAACCGGGCCCCGAGCGTCGTCGTGTCAGTCATCCGTGCCGGAGACGGTAGATGGTGACGACGTCCCGCAGCCCGGCCCTGACCTGCCAGCGGTTGCGCGCCTCCTCGGCGAACGCGGCGGCCGCCGGCCGGCCGGGGTCGGCGAGCCACGTCTCGGGCGCCAGGCGGGGGACCAGGTCGAGCAACGAGGCGACGCTGGGGCGCTCGTAGAGGACGTCGGCCGCGAGCACGAGGTCGAACGGTGAGCGCCGGACCAGCTCATCCGGCTCCGCCCAGTCGACCGCCGCGGTCTCGATCGTCAGGCCGTTCGCCCGTGCGTTGCGCTCCGCGAGGGTCAAGGCCTCCTCGGACACGTCGGTGGCGAGCACGCTCGCGCCCGCCCGCGCGGCCGCGAGGCTCGGCAGGGCTAGCCCGCAGCCCAGCTCGACGACCCGCCGGCCGTGCAGGTCGAGGCCGTGCAGCTCGCGCGCCAGGGCGACGCCGCTCCGCCACAGGACGGCCCAGTAGGGAGCGATCGGGGCCCATTCGACGGCGCCGTCGTCCGGCAGCTCGGCGGCCTCCTCAGGCTGAAGGAGCTGGAGCGGGCCGCCCGGCAGCTCTACCGACTGGCTGGTGAGCTCATCGAGCACCCACCGACTGTACGCCCGCCCGCTCCATGTTCCTCACGGTCCGGCGCGCGTCCCAGCCGAAGAGCGGCTGGCCGGCGAGGCGGAAGAGCGCCCCGAAGCAGCGACCCCTTGGGCCGCGCCTGAAGCGGCGGACCCAGATCATCTCGACGGTGCTCCCGTCGCCGGCCGGGGTGGCCTTGATCTCCCAGCTGCTGCCAGGGAAGTCGTAGACGTTGGAGTCGGTCACCGTGGCAAGCACCGAACCGGGCCGCGACCAGTCGTAGCGGCAGCGCTCCCAGTTGACGATCGGCCCGGCCCGGGTGCCCTCGGTCACGTCGGCGGTGGTGCCGCCCAGCTCGTGCACCTCCATCCGCTCGAGCGAGACGTTCGGCCATACGTCCGGGCGACGCTCGGAGAAGTCGTAGGCGGCTTCCAGCACGCTCTCGGGTGGGAGCGTGGTCTCGACGACGACGCGGACAGTGCTCGTCTTCATCGCGGGCTCCCTCCGTTCGCCTCGGCGGCGCCCACGACGAGCGGGCGCACGAGCGGCGGCACCTTGCGCATCGAGTCGTGCTCGAGCTGGGTGATCGAGAAGCCGGCGGCGCCGATGCTCGCGACCGTCGGCCGGTTGCAGTTGCAGCCGTGGCCGAGCCGGAGCTGGAGGCCGTTCAGGCGGTCCTGCCATGTCGCGAGGCGGTCGTCGTCCGAGCGGACGTGCTCGATGAAGAGCAGTCGGCCGCCCGGCCTGAGCACCCGGTGCAGCTCGCGCAGCGCCCGCGGCTGGTCCTCGACCGTGCAGAGGACGAGCGTCGACACGGCGACGTCGAAGCTGTCGTCCTCGAAGGGCAGGTCCTCCGCCGGCGCCCTGAGGACCGTCGCCGCCGATCCCTGCCGGCCGAGAGCGCGCTGCAGGCGCCGCACCATCGGCCGCTCGGGCTCGGTGAGCGTCAGCGCCTCGACCCCCTCGCCGTAGAACGGCAGATTGGCACCGGTGCCGCCGCCGATCTCGAGCACCCGCCCGCCGGCCTCTGCGATGAGGGCCTCCCGGTGGGCGTGCAGGGTCGCCTTCTCGGGACCCGACATGAAGTGGTCGTAACCGGCGGCGAAGATCCTGCCCCAGATGCTCATGGGCCGCAGGCTAGGCCCGCCCGCCCGTCACTTCATGGGGAATTCGCCTCATTTGCCGGTCCCCACGGCGGCGGGCTCGAGGTCCGGCAGCAGCCCGTGCTGCACGGCGAACAAGCTCGCCGCGGCTCGGGTCGAGGCGCCGATCTTCGCGTAGATGTGCTCGACGTGGTTGGAGGCGGTCTTCGGCGAGATCACGAGGCGCTGGGCGATCTGCTTGTTCGACAGGCCGCGCGCGAGGAGCACGAGCACGTCGATCTCACGCCTCGTCAGCCCCGCGGGGCCCTCGCGCCTGCGGCCGACGCGATGGCCGGCCGCCGCGAGCACGGCGTCGGCGGCCTCGGCGTCTACGCGGCCCGCCTTGACCTCGGCCCGCAGCTCGGTGGCGGCCTCGTCGGCCGACAGGGCGGGGCGGTAGGGGCGCGGCTCGGTCATGGCCTGGTAGGCGTCCGCGGCCGCCAGGACCCTCGCCGGCCGCGAGATCGCGGCGCCCGAGAGGCCGCGCGGGTACCCGGATCCGTCCATGCGCTCGGAGTGTTGCGAGGCGAGCGCTCCGAGCGGCGCCAGGGACGGCGACGACTGGAGCATGCGCTCGGTGAGGTAGGGGTGGATCCGCACGCGCTCCCACTCGCCGGCCCCGAGCGGGCCGGGCTTCTCCCAGATCGCGTTCGACACCCCAAGGCGGCCGAGGTCGTGGACGAACCCCGCGCGGCGCAGGGCCATCGCCTCCGGCTCCTCCAGGCCGAGGCCCCGGCCGGCGTCGGCCGCGAGGTCGGCCACCGCCCTCGAGTGGCCGAGCGAGTAGGTCGACTTGAGGCCGGCGAAGTTCGCCACCGCCTCGAGGGCGCCGTCGACGCGGTCGCCGCTCAGCACGATCGCCAGCGCGGGCTCGGCGCCGATCACGGCGTCCCACGTCTGGACGGAGTCGAGGTCGCCGAGGATCTCCTCGGCGTGGGTGAGCAGCACGTCCACGAGCGCGGGGTCGAACTGCGTGCCGCGCCGCTTGCGGGCCAGCGCGGTCGCCGCCTCGATCCCGCCGCCCCGGTTGGCCACCTCGACGAACTCGGCCAGCTGGGCGATTCGAGCCGCGAGGGCGATCTCCTCGCCCTCGAGCTTGTGCGGCCAGCCGCGGCCGTCCCAGCGCTCGTAGGCGTGCCTGAGGCTGTTCGCGACCTCACTTGTCAGGCCGAGCTGCTCGGCGAACCCGGCGGCCAGCTCGACGTGCGAGAGGAGCATGTTCTGGACTTCCCGGTGACCTCCGGCCGCGAAGACCACTCCGAGGCGGACGCGCTCCAGGATCGGGCTCCCGGCGCCGAGCCGGCGGAGCGCCTCGCCGAAGTCGCCGAGGCTGCCCGGCTCGTGGTCGTACTTCGTGGCCTTGAGGGCGATGTCGTCACCGAACCACTTGGCCTGCTCGTGGGCGTCCGAGTGGCAGCCCACGTTCACGAGGAGGCTCGTGTAGTAGACGTCCGAGCGCGCCTGCTCGTCCAGGTCGAGCCGCTCGGCCAGCCGCAGGGCGATCAGGCACTGCCGCAGGATGTGCTCCATCGGCTGCCCGAAGCCGAGGTCGATGCCGAGCGACAGGGCGGAGACGAGCTCCGCCAGGCGAACGTGTCGGACTTCGGCCTGCACAGCCACCCGCCGACCCTATCCGGCGCGAGCGCTAGCGCAGCTTGCGAACCGCGCCCTGGAAGGCCGCGAAGGCCGGCTTCTGCGCGCCGGTGCGCGTCAGCAACCCGGTGTGCAGCCCCCAGAGATCCTGGAAGGCGGGCGGATAGGCCCCCGCGTCCCGCCAGGAGAAGTAGACGAAGCCGCGCAGCTTGAGCCGCCGGCGGGCCTTGCGGATGTAGGCGATGGAGCTCTTGATGCGGGAGGCCTGGCCCTTGGCCCCGACGATGAAGCGGCTGCGGGGTCCCTTGTCGCCCCAGCCGATCTCGGTGATCCAGATCTTGGCGCGGCGGTCGTGGGAGCGGTTCATCAGCGCGCGGACGCTTCGGAGGAGGTGCGTGAGCGCCTTCTTGTTCTTTGCGTAGGAGTTGATCGCGAGGGTGTCGAAGTAGCGGGCCGCCTTCGCCTTGTACATCTGCTTGATGAACTTCGTCAGGCGGACGGCGCGGCGGAGCAGGCTGTTCGGCAGGCCGGCGGTGACGATCTCGGCGTGCCGGTCGCGCTTCTTGATCGCGCGCCCGACGGTCTTCAGCATCTTCACGTAGGCCTTGGCCTTGGGCTTGCCGCACCAGTAGGCGGCGAGGCTCGGCTCGTTCCAGATCTCCCAGGAGCGGATGGGGACCTTGCGCAGCCCGGGCCGGTCCTTCCAGAGGCTGCCGCGCGGGCCGTAGCGCGCGACGAGGGCCTGCGCGAAGCTCGCCATCGACTTGTTGCTCCTGGGCGGACACGCGTCCCGCCCGTGGCTGCGCCGGTAGAAGCCGGGCGCCCTGAAGAGGATCGGCAGCACCCTCATGCCGTGCGTCGCCTCGGCCGCCACGTAGGCGTCGTATGCGGTGAGCGAGTAGTGGCCCTTGCTGCGCTCGATGTCGCTCCAGTCGAAGGTCTGGCGCGTCAGTCCGATCCGCATGGATGCCTGCGAGGAGATGGTGCTGTCGCGATAGCTCGAGCTGCCGGCGAAGACATCCTCGCTCGTGATGCCGATGTAGTCCTTAGGCACGCGCGCCTGGGCAGCCGGCGCGAGCGCGAGCACGAGGGCGGCGAGCGCTAGCAGGAGTCCGACTGGCCTCGCTTTCGCCACCGTTCCTTAACGCCTCCAAGCACCCCTAGTTGCGGTCCACTCTCAGGCTAGCGGGCGAGCGCGGCGGCGGCGGGGCGGGGCGGGGTCGACTGGCACTTCCCTGCGCGCTGGGAGAAGCTTCGCGCGATGGGACTGGGACCGGCGGTGTGGGCGCGGGCTAGCGACCAGCCGGGAGCGCGGCGAGGCGGAAGGCTGCAAGGGCCGGCTTGGCGATCCCGTCGAGGCGCAGGAGCCCGGTGTGGAGGCCGAAGAAGTCGCGGCCGCCGGGATAGGTGCCGGAGTCGCGCCAGTCGTAGTAGACGGCTCCCCTGATCCCGAGCTCCTTCCGCCTCCTGGCGAAGCCGGCGATGGCCGCCCGCAGCTCGCGCGCCTGGCCGCTCTCTCCCAGCGTGAAAGGGCTGGGCGGGCCGCTGCTGGCCCAGCCGAACTCGGTGATCCAGATCGGCTGTGAGCCGCCGAGCTGGTCGAGCAGGCGCCGCGCCGCCTCGACCGCCTGGAGCGT
>JBJMLJ010000059.1:0-5304 GCA_045805365.1 Thermoleophilaceae bacterium | reverse complement strand
CCTCAACTGCCCGCTCCCCGTGACGCTGTCGGCCTGCTACTTCGCCCTGCGCGTCCTCACCGATCCCGACGTGCCCCCCTGCGAGGGCGCCTACCGGCCGCTGACCGTCGTCGCCCCGGAGGGCTGCCTCCTGAACGCCCGACCGCCCGCCGCTGTGGCCGCCGGGAACGTCGAGACATCCTCCCGCGTCGCCGACCTGGTCCTCGAGGCCTTCGGCCGCGCGGCCGGCCAGGGCACGATGAACAACCTCACCCTCGGCAACGACGACTTCACCTACTACGAGACCCTCGGCGGCGGCCAGGGCGCCTGCCCCGACGCCGACGGACCCAGCGGCGTCCACGTGGCGATGTCGAACACGCTGAACACGCCGGTCGAGGCGCTCGAGCTCGAGTTTCCGCTGCGCGCCGTGGAATACGCCGTGCGCCGCGGGACCGGCGGCGCCGGGAGGCATCGCGGCGGCGACGGCGTGGCCCGCGAGCTCGAGGCCCTCGCCGCCATGCGCTTCTCGCTGATCACGGAGCGCCGCCGCCATGCCCCGCCGGGCGCCGACGGCGGAGAGCCCGGCGCGCGGGGTAGAAACCTGTTGAACGGGGAGAGGCTGCCCGGCAAGGCCTCCGGCGAGCTGCGACCCGGCGACCGTCTGAGAATCGAGACACCCGGCGGGGGCGGCCACGGCGCGACATCAGAACCTTGACGGCGGACAGGCGTTTGAAAGGGAGATGACGAAATACCTCCTACCTGCCGTCCTGGTTGGGCTGGTCGCCAACGTGGCCGTGGCCCTCAGCGCTCCCGCGCACAAGACGCTGACGCTGGGCGCGAAGCCGAACCCGGTGGTGTTCGGCCGCACGGTGGGACTCAGCGGTCGGCTATCGGGCGGCAAGGTGGCCGGCAAGACCGTCGACGTGCAGGCCGATGCCTTTCCCTACGACGGCAGGTTCACGAAGGTGGCTTCCGCGGTGACGGCCGCGAACGGAGCCTGGCTCGCGAGCGTGAAGCCGGCCCTCAACACCCGCTATCGGGTGCACCAGGGCTCCACGAGGAGCGGAATCGTGACGGTGCTGGTGCGGATCCGGGTGAGCCTCAAGCTGAGCGACCGCACTCCGGCAGCCGGTCATCGGGTGCGCTTCTCGGGGCGCGCCTGCCCCCAACACGACGGAGCGCGAGTGCGGATCCAGCGGCGGAGCCGGAGCAGGAAGTGGCGCACCGTGGGCCGAACGAGCCTGAAGGACCTGGCGGGGAGCACGTGCTCCCGCTACAGCAAGCGCCTTCGCGTCTTCCACGACGGCACCTATCGGACCCTCGTGATCTCGCCGAGCGGCGACCACGCGAACGGTCTCAGCCGCCGTAGGCGTGTCGACGCTCACTGAGCGCGCGCGCTAGAAAGTGAGCATGGCGAGCCGCAGGCGAGGAGCGCAGCGCGGGCGTCGGCCGCGCGAGCACCGCAGCCCCACGGTGGCGTTCCTCGGCCTGGGGATCATGGGCTGGCCGATGGCGCACAACCTGGCCGAGGCCGGCTACGAGCTGAGCGTGTGGACTCGCGACCGGGCCAAGGCCGAGCGCTTCGCGGCGGAGCACGGCGCCTCCGCGGCCCCCACCCCCGGCGAGGCCGCCGCCGGCGCGGGGATCGCGATCACGATGGTGCCGGACTCGCCCGAGGTGGAGGAGGTGCTGCTCGGCGCCGACGGCGCGGCCGGCGGGCTCGGCGAGGGCGACCTGTGCGTCGACATGTCCACGATCGCGCCCACGGCCACGCAGGCGATCGGCGAGCGCCTTCGCGAGCGCGGCATCGCCCTCCTCGACGCGCCGGTCACGGGCTCCCGCCCCAAGGCCGAGGACGGGACGCTCACGATCATGGTCGGCGGCGAGGCGGAAGCGTTCGAGCGCGCCCGGCCGCTGTTCGATGCGATGGGGCAGCTCGTGGTCCACGTCGGGCCCCAGGGCCACGGCGAGATGGTCAAGCTGATCAACAACATGCTCGCCGCGGTCAACGCCGCCGCGCTCGGCGAGGGGCTCACGCTCGCGCTGGCGGCGGGGCTCGACACCGAGAAGCTGCGGCAGGTGGTCGCCTCCGGGGCGGGCGCGTCGCTGATGCTGGACCTAAAGGCGGGGCCGATGCTGGAGCGGGACTTCGAGGCGCTCTTCAAGCTCGAGCACATGCTCAAGGACGTCCGCCATTGCCTGGCCGAGGCGCGCGCTTTAGGCCTGCAAATGCCGCTCGCGAGCACCGCCGAAGGGCTCTACGCCGCAGCCGCGGAGGGGGGCCACGCCGAGCACGACTTCGCGGCCGTCGTCACGGCCGTGAAGTAGCAGTTGTCACGAAATTCGCCTTGAAAGAAAGCTGCCGGTTCGCTAACAATGAGCGCCCCGTGCCGCCCCAGTGATCGACGCCTGGGCACGAGACGGAGGTTTCCTTTTCTATGCCAGTTGCGTTTAAAGAGTGGGCTGTCACTGTGCGCGCGCTCGCCGAGGGCGAGCAGTTGCTGACGCTGCGCAAGGGCGGCATCCGCGAAGAGAACAAGCACTTCGAGATCGAGCACGACCACTTCTTCCTCTACCCCACGTTCGACCACCAGCGGAACGATCTGGTGCGCGAGTCGCACCTGCCGGAGCTGGGGCGGGCGCTGGAGGAAGGCGTCTGGCCCGAGTCCGAGCCGCCCGCCGAGGCGCTCACCCAGGACGGCGGCATCGCTCAGCCCGACCGGGTGCGGATCCGCGCCTGGGCGGAGGTCGCGGCCAGCTACCTGATCACCGACCCGCGGGCGATCGACGCGCTCTCGCCCTATTACATCTGGACGCCCGACTACGCGGAGAAGCGGCTGGCCTGGAAGCGCCGCCATCCCCTTCACGTGATCGTCCTGCGGACCTACCGGATCCCGCGTCCGGTGACGGTCAAGGTGCGGCCCGAGTACCACGGCTGCCGCTCCTGGATCGAGCTCTACCGCGACCTGCCCTTCGAGGGCACGCCGGTCCTGTCGGACGACGAGTTCGACCGCGCCGCCGGCGAGATCGAGGCAATCGCCTCGGACGCGGTGCCGGTCCTCGCGTAGCGGCGAGAATCGCTATCCGACCCGGCGCTCGCCCCTGCGCAGCAGCCGGACCCCGACGGTCAGCGCTGCGAGCAGGGCGGTCGTGCCAAGCGTCACCTGCACGCTCACGACCCCCTCCTCGCTCCAGTAGACGTCGTTCAGCTCCAGCAGCAGGGCCCACTCGTCCAAAGTGAGAGCCACGCCGATCCCGAGCGGCATCGATAGCCACTCCCGCAGCCGCCCGTTGTCCGTCGCGACCGCCACGCCGCCGCTGGCGAAGGCGAGCATGATCCCCGGAACGAAGTGGTGGATGTGGCGCGGCCCCCGTGCCAGCTCGCGTATCGGGCCGAACTTCCCCTGTCGGCGAATGACCCAGGTGCTCCGCCGGGTGACAGCCGAGGTGACCACGAACGAGGCCAGCATCTTGAGGAGGGCCCTCTCCCGCATGGAGCCGGCGCGGTAGCCGGCAAGCGCCACGTCGACAGACTGACGGGCGGCATCATTGGATCCCCTCCGCCAGAGCCTGACGATCTCCCCGATGAGCACGGCGCCCACCCCGACGGAGGCCAGCCCGGCGAGCACGATAGTTCCGCGGCCCGACTCGTCAGTGGTCTTGACGATCATGACGTTGCAGGGGGCGTGGTGCGACAGCTTGTTGGGAACGTCCCCAAGCATGTAGCGCCTGGCGCCGGTCATCCCGCGGTTGCCCACGACTACGAGCCCGGCGCGCTGTTCCTCGGCCACGGAGAGGATGGCGTCGGCCGGGTCTCCGGCGCGCACGTGGGTCTCGACCTCCACTCCGTCCGCCTCGAACGCGGCGGCCGCGTCGGAGAGGACCGCACCCCTGCCGTCGGCCCGCCCATCCCTGGCGGCCCGCGTCGCGAAGACGACGTGCACGCGCGCCCCCAGGAGGCTCGCGAGCCTGGCGGCCTCGCGAAGCGCCGCTTTGGCGCTCGCGGACCCGTCCGTGCCTACGACTATGGGCGCGAAGCTGGTCAGTGGGGCGACTTTAGGTCAGCTCCCGGCGCCGCGCTAGGCGGGCAGAGCTTGCGCCAACGTCCGCCGACCAACCAGCGGCGCGCACCCCGCCCTAGGACAGTACGCTGGCGCCCGTGCGGGGTTGGCGATGCGTCCTGGCCACCATCGTGGCGGTGTGCGTGGTGGCGCTGCCCGGCCAGGCCGCCGCGGGCGTCCAGCCGTATCGCGCGAATGACGGGACCGGCTTCTGGAGCGTCCTGCCGCCGGGGCAGCACGGGGTCGACAACGCGGTCGACGTCGGCAGGTTCGAGGCCAGCGGGACGCCGCCCGCGCACTCGAGCGACCAGACGCGGATGTACCAGGACCTGGTCTACGCGACGCCGGGCCTGACGCAGGCGGACATCCCCAAGTACTTCAAGGACGAGAGCTTCGGCGTCAAGCCAGGCGACGCCGGGCGCACGTACCACCCCGGCGGGCGCGGGGACGTGACGATCGTTCGCGACAACAGCTTCGGCGTGCCGCACATCTACGGCGACACCCGGGCCGGGCTCATGTTCGGGATCGGCTACGCCCAGGCCGAGGACCGCCTCTTCCTGATGGACGTGTTCAGGCGGATCGGCCGCGGCGAGGCCGCCTCGTTCGTGGGCGGCTCGTCGCGCCAGTTCGACCACACCGTCTGGGAGCTCGCGCCCTACAAGCCCGAGGAGTACCGGCGTGAGTTCGAGCTCTACGACGATCGCTTCGGGCCCAAGGCCGCCCAGATCCAGGACGACGTCCGCAACTTCACCGCCGGCGTCAACCGCTACATCGACGAGGCCAAGATCAACCCGCTGAAGATGCCGGCGGAGTACGCGGCGCTCGGCAAGACCGGGCCCGACCCGTTCAAGCCCGAGGACGTGGTGGCCAGCGGGATCGTGCTTGGCGCGATCCTCGGATCGGGCGGCGGCAACGAGTTGAACTCGGCCCTGGCACTACAAGCCGCCCAGAAGCGCTTCGGCCGCAAGAGGGGCAAGAAGGTCTGGGCCGACTTCCGCCGCGCCGAGGACCCGGAGGCACCGGTGACGGTGAGGAAGAAGCACTTCCCCTACCAGCGGCCGCCGAAGCACGTTGCCAGGGGCAGCCTCGCCATGCCGGACCGGGGCTCGGTGCGGTTCATCTCGCCGGCGCGCGGATCGACCGCGCCGACCTCCCAGCAGCGGCCGTCGAGCCTGCGCGACTTCCTCCCCCAGCTCGACTTCGGCCGCGGGATGTCGAACGCGCTCTTGATCTCGAAGCGCGAGTCGGCGACGGGCAGGCCGCT
>JBJMLJ010000058.1:0-8936 GCA_045805365.1 Thermoleophilaceae bacterium | reverse complement strand
GCCCGTCGAGCAGCCGTGTCACACCGCTCGCCGTGAGCAGGAGGCTGTCGGCGAGGTCGACGCGCCGCATCCGTGAGTCGGGCGCCCTGGCGAGCTGCAGAAGCGCCTCGTAGGCGTTGATCGTCAGGCCGTGGTCCGCGTTGAGCTGAGTGCTCAACTGGCCCGTCACTGCGACGCTCGCGCGGACTAGGCGGACGAACGCCTCGATCGCGAGCGAGGTGTCTGGGGTTGTCGTTGCTTGTGTTGCCATCGAATTAGTTGCGCCCTCAAGTATAGGCTAGGTTCGGTACCGCGCCCAGCGCATCTCCCAGTCGAGGACGTGCGCGCGTCGGAGCTCCTCGGGGGTGAACCGGAACCCGGCTCGGCCGGCGACCTCGGTCAGGGACTCGACCGTCGCGTCCGTCTCGAGCGCCTCGATCTCGCGCCCGAGCGAATCGTCCCGCCGCGCCTGGCCGAGGAATGCCAGCGCCTCCTGGATCGGCACTAGTCCCCCATCAGAATCGGGAGTGAGGCGAGCCCGCGAACGGGCAAGGCGTCCGTCCACTCCAGCGCCTCGGTCTCGAGCCTGGGGGCCGCCACGCGACGCACGAGCGTGCCGATTGCCACCCGCGCCTCGAGGGTGGCCAGGGCGGCGCCTACGCAGTGGTGCGCGCCGTGGCCGAAGCCCAGGTGGGGGTTGGGCGAGCGGGTGATGTCCAGGCGGTCGGGGTCGGCGAAGACGGCGGGGTCGCGGTGGGCCGCCGAAAGGAGAAGCAGGACGGCCTCGCCGCGGCGGATGGTCTCGCCGGCGACCTCGAGGTCCTCGGAGGCGATGCACGGCAGGACCGGGGCGGGGGTGTCGTAGCGAACGAGCTCCTCGACGGCCGTGCCGATCAGCTCCGGCCGTGCACGCAGCAGCTCCCACTGGTCGGGGTTGCGAAGCAGCGCGAGCACGCCGTTGCCGACCAGGTGCTGGGTGGTGATGTGGCCGACGAGCAGGAAGACAGTGCACTGCGCGACCACCTCCTCCTCGCTCAAGGCTCCTTCGCGCCGAGCCCGTTCCAGCGCCCAGAGGAGGCCCTCATCGGCGAGCCCGGGCGGAGTCCCGTCGGAGGTGAGTTCCCGGACCAGGCCGGCCAGCCCCACCACGGCCAGCCGCCCGCGCTCCTTCTCGACGGCGGTGGGGACGGCCTTCAGCCGGTAGACGAGCTCGCGCGCCCACTTGCTCGCCGCGGGGAGCAGCCGCTCGGGAACGCCCACGACCTCGGCGATGACGGTCATCGAGAGGGGCCAGCCGAGGTCGTGGACCACGTCGAGCCGCCCGCGTGAAAGGCCGTCCTCGATGCGCTTGTCGGTGAGCGACTGGATGCGGGCACGACGGGCCTCGACACGGCTCGGGGAGAAGGCCGGCGTAACGAGGCGTCGCAGCCGCGCGTGGTCCGCGCGCGCTCGGTGATGCATGAAGGAGGCGAGCAGCCGCTCCGCATCCTGGTGGGCGCGCAGTACCAGGTGATCGCTGGGCGGGGCCTCGACCGCCGGCGCCAGCGGCTGAGGACGGAGGCGCGGGTCGCGGAGGAGGGTCTTCACTTGCTCGTAGCCGCTCACCGCCCACGCGCGGGTGTCCGCCAGAAGCACCGCCGGCCCTTGCTCTCGCAGAGCCCGGTAGAAGCTGTAGGGGTCGGCTCGAAACGCGGGGTCGGCCGGGTCGAGTCCGACACCGGACGAGGTCAGGGTGGTCACGGCGTGCTCCTCGCCAGCGCCGAGATGACGGTCGCGGTGGTGAACGTTCGCGCATCGTCCAGGCTCAGGGCCGGCGGCACCGGGCTCGCCTCCGGATCCGTCACGTCGGGGCGGGGGACGACCATCCGGGCGGTCGCCGGCCAGCCGCCGTCGGGGTCCTGGCTTTGGAGCAGCCACGCGATCGAGCGCCCTAGCGGTTCGCGGGTGTCGTCGCCGAGGAGCATGAGCCTGACGCACCAGGCCGTGGCGAACGGCGAGCCGGAGACCGCGCCGTCCGGTCCCGCCCGCGCCGACGCCCAACGCACCGCGGACTCGACCGGCCCGCGATCCCCCGCCGCGGCGAGCGCCTCGGCGCCCAGGGCGGTGGCGTACTCGTCGTCGCGCCACCAGTACGCCGTCCAGCTTCCATCGCCTTGCTGGGCGCTCCGCAGGTACTCGAGCCGGCGCTCGCCTCCCAACGAGGCCGCCACGGCGGTGACGCACGTATGGCTCGTCCGGCACCAGCCCGCCAGGGAGCCGTTCGGGGGAGTCATCCTCTCGCTGCGGGGGCGCGGGCACTCGGCCGGGACATAGGTCGCGAGCCCGCCGTCGGGGAGCTCGTGCATCGCCAGGGCGCGCAGGCCCTTGCGGGCCGGCGCCGAGTCGGTCAGCCCCAGCGCAGCGGCAAGCCGCAGCGCCCATGAGGTGCTGTCGGCATCGACCGGCGAGATGCGGTTGTAGCCCCAGCCCCCGAGCGGCACGCGGCGCTCCACGAGCAGGTCCCAGGCCCGGAGTGCCGCGTCCAGCGCGCGTGCCTCGCCGGTGCCCGCCAGGGCCGTGGCCGCGAACGCGGTGACCCACTCGTCACTCCAGCCGAAGGCCGAGCTCCAGTCCTCGCTGGCGCCCCTCGTCCCGTAGAAGTCCCGCCACCAGCCGTCGTGGGTGCGAATGTCGAGAAGGAAGTCGGTTGCGGCGGCGATCGCTCCCGCGACGTCGCGGCGGCGCGGCCGGTGCAGCCCGTTCGGCCGCGGTGGTTCGTCCTGCTCGAGCTCGGGACGCAGCCAGCGGTGGAGGTAGCCGAAGTAGCCCTTGGCCTCGGTCGGCCGCTCTGGCTCGTAGACGACCTTGACATGACTCAGCCGGCGCTCGAGCGAGGTGAAGTGATCCTGTGGGCGGAGCAGCGACGCCCGGAGTAGATCCGCGGGCCAGCCGTTCCCACCCTCGCGCGGCAGCACCAGTTGCGGCCAGCCGAGCAGGGCGTCGCGCTTCTCGTCCGTGCACCAGCCCGCTTCCACCAGCTCGCCCAGCAGCTCCGCCCAGCGTCGCTCGAGTGGCGGCTGCTCGACGAGCCGGCACTCGAATCCCAACCGCGGAAGCAGCTCGTCGCCGACATCGAGGCAGATCGTCACCTCGTCCGCGAGCGGATCCAGTCGCTCCATCAGCTCCACCGGCTCGGCCGGCCGCCCCGGCCAGCCGACCCGGTCGAGGTAGTCGCCCAGGCCCTCTGGCTCCAGCCGCGCGACGTTCACACGCAGGAACGGCGCCGCCCGGCCGAGCATCAGGCCGACGTGGCTCACGTGGCTGCCATCGGAGCAGCCGTCGAAGCAGCGCTGCGCGGCGGGCCTGAAGCGCGCCCAGCCATCGTGCCCCACGAGCCGGTCCAGGGCGGCGAACGCCAGCTGGCGATCGCCGCCGGCGCGGGTGAGTCCCACGAAGACCGACGGCGGCGCGGCGCCGGCTCGGTCGAACTCGAGCCAGAGGTCCTGGACATCGCCGCTCAGCGGGGAGGAGGCTGCGGCCCAGTCGCTCACGAGGTCGATGAGGCCCGCCCAACCCGGCCCGTCGCGTCGCAGGCGGCTCAGATGGCCCAGCAGCGTCTTCGGCTCTCCCTCGAGGACGCCGATTCCCTGCTGGAAGTCGACCTGCGAAGACGTCCCCAGGCGCACTTCGAAGCCGCAGCGGTGGATCGGCGCAAGCCCTCGCGCCAGCTCGTTGATGCCGGCGTGCGTCTCGGCGGGGACCAGGGCCGCCGGGACCTCCGGCAGGACCAGCTCGAGGGAGTCCGCGAGCGTTGCCGGCATCTCAGGTTGCGTCCTCGGCGATCGCCCTGCACACGGCCGAGAGGCTGGCCAGGTCGTCGGGGCACGTCAGCCGGCTCATCGGCACGGACGCGGCAAGTCGCCCGAGACGCGAGAACTCGGCGTCCCGGCTGCCCGGATCGAGGGGCGCCAGGGCCTGCCTCGTGTGGCGGAGGAGCGTGGCGACCCGGTCCGCGCCGGCGATCGGCTCGATCAGCGGCGCGGCCAGCTCGGGATCGCGACGCAGCTCGTAGAGCGCTCCGACCCGCAGCGGCTCCGGCTGGAACCGGCCAGCGGCCGTCCCATTCCCGGTCGAGAGCTCGAGGTAGCGCTTGTCCATCCCGGTCCAGACCGGGCCGGCCTCCGGCGAGGAGCCCGCGAGCGCGTCGATGGTCCGTGGTCCGAGGCGCAGCCGCGGATAGCCCGGCTGGGCGCTCCAGTCCCCGCCCGGCGACTCGGCGATGGCCGCGATGTCGTCGGACAGGACCGCGTGGCCGCGCTGCGCGGCGGCGACCGCCAAGGTCGACTTCCCCGCTCCGCGCTCTCCCATGAGGACGACGGCCCGCGAGCCGATGTCGATGACGCAGGCGTGCAAGCTGATCGTGCCCCGGAGCCGGAGGAGCCCTCCGAGGACGGGCCCGAGCAGGAGGCCGGCGGCATCGTTGACCGACTTGACCTCGGAGTGGTCGTCCCAGTCCGCGCAAACGCGGCGACCGGCGGGATCGATCGCAAAGCGCATCGAGCCGTGCGAGCCGCTGTAGATCAGGTTGATGGCGTCGTCCTCGGCCTCGAAGCTCCCCAGCTCGAAGCGGATGTCGACTCCCTCGCGCCGTTCCGTCGCGGAGACTCCGAGCAGGTGGGGAAGGGGGCGGTTGGCCTGGAGGGTCAGGCCGTAGACGCGATAGTCAGCGGACAGCGGCCGAGCGGCTAAGACGCGTAGATCGGATAACCGGCGCCGTCGGTGGCGCCGCCCCCGGGCGCGCTCCCCTCGGTGAGCTCGCTCACGCTTCCGAGGTCGCGGAGCCGGGGCGCGTGGTACGGCAGCTTCGACTGGTCGCTCGCGGACTGCTCAGGCGGCTGCGGGGTCTCCGGCATCTGACTTCTCCTTGGTGGGGGTGGGAAGGGCGCTCGGACCGAGCTCGGACCGTAGCCAGTTGGCCAGGAGGAAGCAATTCTCGAAGCGGGGAAGCGTCCGCCGCGGTACCGGCGACTCGATCAACTCCCGCGCTCGCTCCACATCTACATAGTCGCTTATCGCGCCGCCGGATAAAAGGTCGAGTCCCAGGCGCCGCGACTCGGGCCGCTGGGCCAGCAGGTAGAACGGGTCGTCGTCATGGACGCGGCCGGTCGGGACGTAGAGGAGAGCCTTCGGCCGCTGGACCACCGTCTCCGGCAGGCGGCCTCGCATGGCCTCGCGGAGAAGTCGCTTGTCCCGGCGCAATGGCGCGGGTGTCTCCCACACGCAGCCGAGGAGGCGCAGGTCGAAGAACGGGAAGACGACCCTGATCGGCAGGCCGTGAGCGCCGGGGTGCGACCAGGCGAAGATGGCCGGCCAGAGCGGGTGCAGGATGGCGAGGCGATCCTCGGCCCGGTCCCACTCGCTGAGCAGGCCACGCCAGCGATCGGGCAGGTCAGCCCGCCGGGCGAAGCTCGGATCGATCCAGTCCGGCAGCGGCGGGATCTCGGGACCGCCGCCGCGGAGCCGTCTGCGCAGCGCGGTGCGCACGCCGAGGCGGGGCAGCCGCCCGCTGCGGAGCGCCCGCCAGGCGGACGGCCGCGCGGGGGAAGTCGCGAAGAGCGGATCGCCGCCCGTGCCCGCGAGCAGCGTCCGCGTGAAGGATGCGACCGACCGCGCGATCTGCTCGAGCGCCGACTGCCCCGCGATCAGCACCGACTCGTCGCCGGCCACCTGCTCGAGGCGGATGCCCAACCTCGCGGCCACCTGCTCCGCGTAGCGGCCTTCCTCCTCGTCCTCGATCAGCTCGTCGAACACGACCGTGTAGGCGCGCAGGTCGAACTCCTCCGCCCGGGAGCTCAGAACACGGTGCGCGGTGGTCGCCAGACTGGTCGAGTCCATGCCGCCGGTGAGGTGCGCTCCCGCCCGGGTCGACCTCAGCCGGTCGCCGACGGCCGCGTCGAAGACGGCGCTGAAGCGCTCCACGTGTTCCTCCGGGCGCCCCGGCCGAGGCTCGGGCTCGGGCGGCTCCCAGTAGCGGCGCAGCCCTACCGTCCCGCCCTCGTACGTCAGGACATGGGCAGGCGGGAGCGCGCGCAGGTCGGCGAACGCGGTGGCGGTGGGATCCATGATCGCGCCGAAGAGCAGCGTGTCCCCGATGGCCCGGTCGTCCAGCGCGTCGGAGACGGCGGGATGGAGCCGGAGCGAGCGGAGGACGTTGCCGACCACGATCCCGCCTCCCGCGCGCGCGTAATAGAGCGGGACGACGCCGAACTGGTCGCGCGCGCAGAGGAGCCGCCGCTCGGGACCGTCCCAGAGGGCGAAGGCGAAGTCGCCGATCAGGTGATCGACGCAGCGCTCGGCCCACGCGGCATAGGAGTGGAGGATGAGCTCCGCATCCGTGGCCGCGGGCGAGATCCCGAGCCGGCGAACCAGCTCGTCGCGGGCGTCGATGCGGGCGTCGGCGGCGATCCAGACGCGCCCGTCGAGGCTGACCGGCTGCCGGTCGTCGCCCGCGGCGTCGGGGGACGGCGCGAGCAGCGCGTGGCCCAGGCCCACGTTGCCGTCCAGCCAGATCTCCTGCCGGTCGGGCCCGCAGTACGCCATCGAATCGGTGATCCGGCGGAGGAGTGAGGAGTCGAGCGGCGCCCCGTCGGGGTTGAGGATCCCGACGAAGCCGCTCACGCGGCGGCGTCGGTCGCCACCACGAGTCCGGCCCCGGCCAGCTGCTCGATGAGCGCATCGATGTCAGCGCGCAGCCTGGCCTCGTCGACGTCGTACTCGTCCAGCATCCCGGCCACCGCGGCATCGACGTCGCCGCGCTCCAGGAGCAGCTGCCAGAAGCGCGCGCCCACGTCGTCGAGGGCGTAGTAGCGCTCCCCGGCGCCGTCCATGAGCACCATCTCGCCCTCCACCTCGACGAACACGACCTCGGACGCCGGCTTCACGTGTGCGACCCTATCGCGCGCCCTTGGAAGCACGATGGCCGAGCATGCCCGACACCCTCCTTCTGCGGGCTGCCCTGCTCGACGGCGACCTCGCGCTGGACGCATGGCGCGAGTGGAGGGGCTCTCGCGACCTCGGCGACATGGCCGTTCCCGCCTTGCGCCTCGTCCCGCTGCTGTTTCGCAACCTGCCGTCCGGCGGGATCGACGAGGCCGACCTCGCTCGCCTCAAGGAGATCTATCTGAGCTCCTGGACCCGTAGCCGGCGCCTGCTGGCTCGCGGCGGGGAGGCCTTGACCACGCTCGCCGGCGCCGGGATCGAGACGATGGTCCTCAAGGGCGCGGCGCTCGCGTCGCTCTACTACCCGGATCCCGGGACTCGCCCGATGGTGGATTTCGACGTCCTGGTGCGAACCCGCGAGGCGACGAGAGCGCTGGACGCCCTCGAGCGCGCGGGCTGGCGGCCCGTGGAGGCGCTGTCGAGGCCACAGGCGCTGGCGGGCCGCCACTCGACTCCGCTCGCCGGGCCGGACGGCTTCAGGGTGGACCTCCACTGGCGCGCACTCGATCCGGCCGCCCGCGACGACGACTTCTGGGAGGCGGCGAGGCGGACCGAGGTGGCCGGGGTCGAGACCCTGGCCCCGGGCCCCGCCGAACAGCTCCTCCACGTGTGCGCGCACGGCGTCGGCGCCAGCCCGGCCGGCCCACGCTGGGTGGCGGACGCCGTGACGGTGGTGCGGCGCTCCGGCGACGGACTCGACTGGGACCGCTTCGCGGAGCGGGCCGCCGCGCGCCGGCTGACCCTGGCCCTGCGCCCGGCGCTCGGCTACCTGCGCTCGGGCTTCGGCGTGCCGGTGCCGGCGGGCACGCTCGTCCAGCTCGAACGACGCCCGACCACCACGACGGAGCGGCTGCTCCACCGCGCCGCCTGGAGGATGACCGGCCGGAGGGCCTTCGCGGCCATGTCGCTGGACAGCTACCGGCGGCTCCGCGGCGCCGAGCACGACTCGCCGGTGCCGCGCGGATACCTCAGCTTCCTCGCCGCCCACCTCGGCTTTGCCTCGCGCGCGAGGATGCTGGCGCACTTCGCGCGCAGGACCCTGCGCCACTGAGCGCGGGCCCGGCTAGCATGACGCGCCGTGGCGGGGAGATTGGCGGCCGTGGCGGTCGTGCTCGCCCTTGGGGGAGCCGGCGCGGCGCCGGCGGAGGCCGGGGTCGTTGGCGCGCAGAGCATCCTGCCCCCGGGCGAGTCCGGGTTCGTCTCCCTGGGCGGAGTGGCGAGCGGCATCGGGTCGCCCCACCTGTACGACCAGACGGACCCGTTCATCCACTTCCGCTACCGCAACGCGATGCTCGGCCAGGCCGGCAGCGACGAGCGGCCCCGCGCCGGCGTCCGGATCGTCCGCGACTCGTACGGAGTGCCGTCCGTGTACGGCGACACGGCGGCGGACCTGTGGTGGGGCGCCGGCTACGCCACGGCGGAGGATCGCCTGTTCGAGCTCGAGCTGTTCCGCAGGGTCGGCAACGGCCGGCTCGCGGAGGTCGCGGGCAAGGCACAGCTGCCGATGGACATCGTCGACAGGCGCGACTTCTACACGACCCCCGAGGCTCAGCAGATGCTGGCCGCCCTTCCGGCCGACCTCCAGGAGCGCTACGGCGACTACACGGACGGCGTCAACGCCTGGGTCGACCACGTGCGGACCCATCCGACGCAGATACCGGCCGAGTTCCCGGCCGTCGGCGTGCTGCCGAGCCACTTCACGCCGGTCGAGCTGGGGGCGATCGGGGTCTATCTGGCCCGCCAGACCCCCAACGGCGACGGCTCCGAGCTGACGAACATGCGAGCGATCGACGCGAGCGGCCCGCGCAAGTTCGCCCGCATGCTGCCGCTGCGGATTCGCCACCAGATAGCGACCATCCCGCGCCGCAACGGTCTCTTCCGCTCGAATCCCGGCCGGACGAGGAAGCAGGAGAAGCGAGGCCTGACGCGCTCCTACCGCTACGTGCGCCGGCTGCCGGTTCCCAGGGAGGGCGACCTCG
>JBJMLJ010000057.1:0-3999 GCA_045805365.1 Thermoleophilaceae bacterium | reverse complement strand
GGCGCCCGAGCTCCGTCGACGGCTCGTCGCCGAAGACGTACTCGCGCATCACGCGGTGCCAGTTGCCGCGGGCGCGGAGCTGGCCCGCGACGGCGAGGACGCCGATCTGCACGCGGCGGAACCAGATCTCCTCGGGCGGGATCTTCAACCCGCGGGCCATCCGCAGCGAGGATTCGGCCGCGCGCGGGTCGGCCAGCCTCCCGATGATCGCCGCCACGTAGTCGGGATCGATCCGGACCTCGTGGTCGCGCAGGTACCAGTCGCCGCCGTCGAGGGACTGCTCGAGCAGTTGCTCGGCGTCGAGCCGGTCCGCGCGGTGAACGTAGCCGAGCGCCTCGAGTCCCTCCATGAAGCCCTCCGTGTCGCGCTCGACGGCGGCCCGGATGGTCGCCTGCGAGGTCTCCAGCCAGGCCGGATCGACCGTCTTGACGCTGCCGAAGTCGAGGAAGGCCATCCTGCCGTCCTCCAGCAGCATGTAGTTGCCCGGGTGCGGATCGGTGTTGAACCGGCCCACGTGGTCGATCGACCCGTGGTAGAAGCGCTGGAGGATCTCGGCGATCCGGTCGCGCTCGGGCTGCGGCAGGCGCCGGATGTCGTCGAAGCCGGCGCCGTCGACCCATTCGGAGACGAGCACCCGGCGGCGGGACAGGTCGCCGATCACGGGCGGCACGTAGGCGAACGGATGGTCGCGGTAGCGGCGAGCGAAGTAGCGCTGCTGCTGGGCCTCGAGCTCGTAGTCCACCTCCTCGAGCACGAGCTCGCGCAGCTCGGCCAGCAGCAGCTTCGGCTCGAGGCCGGGCATCATCGCCTTGCCCAGCGGGGTCAGGACGGTCGCGACGCCGGCCGCCGTGCCGAGGTCGGCCGCCAGCGCGTCGGCGATCTCCGGGTACTGCACCTTCACCGCCACCCGGCGCCCGTCGGGCAGGCGGGCGCGATGGACCTGACCGATCGACGCGGCCGCCGCGGCGTCCTGCTCGAAGTCCTCGAACAGCGACTCGAGCGGCGCCTCCCATTCACGCTCGAGGACGCTGCGGATCTTGCTCCAGCTCATCGGCGGCGCCGCGTCGCGGAGGCCGGCGAGCCGCTCCTGGTAGAGCTCGCGGTACTCCGGCGGCACGAGGTCGACGTCGAGGAAGCTGGCCAGCTGGCCCAGCTTCATCGCCCCGCCGCGGAGGCTGCCGAGCAGCTCGAGCGCCTGGTCGGCGAGCTCCTCGTGGCGACGCTCGAGCAGCTCCTCGGCGCGCTCCGGCCTGCGGGCGATCCGCGCGATCATGCTTCCGGCGAGCTTGGCCGTGCTCGGGCCCAGCGCGGCCGTGGTGCGCGCCGCGCGCCGGGCCTTGCCGGTAGGGAGCTCGTCAGAGGCCGGCGTTTTCGACGGGCTCGTCGCCCGAGTAGTCGTAGAAGCCCTTGCCCGCCTTGCGGCCGTACCAGCCGGCCGCCAGCATCTTCCGCAGCGTAGGCGGCTTGGCGAAGCGGCGCTCGCGGAACTCGTCGAACATGACCTCGCAGATGGCGCCCATCGTGTCGAGGCCGACGAAGTCGGCGAGCGTGAGCGGGCCCATAGGGTGCCCCGCGCCGGCCTTCATCGCCTCGTCGATCTCCGAGATCGAGCCGACGCCCTCCTCGTATGCGCGAATCGCGTCCAGCATGTAGGGCACGAGCAGCCGGTTGACGATGAAGCCGGCCTTGTCCTTGGTGGGGATGCCGAGCTTGCCGAGGCTGTCCGTGAACGACCTGCCCACGTCGAACGCCTCGTCGGAGGTGGTGACCGAGCGCACGACCTCCACGAGCGGCATCACCTGCGCCGGGTTGAAGAAGTGGAGGCCGAGGAAGCGGTCGGGGTGCTCGGTGGCGACTGCCTGGTCGACGACCGGCAGCGAGGAGGTGTTGGTCGCGCACACGGCGTGGTCGCTCAGGACCCCGTTCATCTCGCGCCACATCTCCAGCTTCAGGCCGAGATCCTCCGTGATCGCCTCGATCACGAGGTCGCTCTCCGCCAGGTCGCCGTAGTGGAGCGTCCCCTCGATGCGGCCGCGGACCGCGTCGGCGTCGCCCTGCTCGGCCTTGCCCTTCTCGACGGCGCGGGCGAGCTGCTTCTCGATCTTGCCCAGCCCCTTGTCGAGCTTCTCCTGGCTGACCTCGCGGACCACGACCTCGTAGCCCGCCTGGGCGGCCACCTGGGCGATGCCGTGGCCCATCAGCCCGCAACCGAGCACGCCCACCTTCCTGATCTCCACTAGGGTCCTCCAGTCCGAGTCGATCGAAGCGCCGGGAGCCTATATGTCGCTGGTTGGAGTCGAGGACAGTGCGGGGATTCGCCGGATCGAGCTGCGCCGAGCCGAGAAGCGAAACGCCTTCAACGCCGAGCTGATCCAGGCGCTGGGCGCCGCTGTCGAGGACGCCGCCGCCGACGAGTCGGTGCGAGTCGTGGTTCTGCGCGGGGACGGGCCGATGTTCTCGTCCGGGATGGACCTGAACGACCTGCGCGACCTCGCCGAGAACCCGGAGGGCCTGCGCCGCTTCCGGCGCCCAATCCTCCAGTGGTGGAACCTGCTCGAGGAGATGCCGAAGCCGACGATCTGCCAGATCCACGGCGCGGCCCTCGGCGGCGCCTTCGAGCTCGCCGCCGCCTGCGACTTCCGCACGATGGCCGAGGACGCCGTCGCAGGGATCATGGAGGTCCGGGTCGGACTTCTGCCGGACGTGGGCGGCTGCTCCCGCCTGCCGTCGCTCGTCGGGCTGGGGAACGCCAAGGAGCTGATCATGACCGGCAAGGTGATCGACGGGCGCGAGGCGCACCGGATCGGTTTCGCCAACCGGGTGGCTCCGGCCGATGAGCTCGACTCGGTCACCGAGGCCTTCGCGAACGAGCTGCTCGGTGCCGCCCCGAGAGCCGTCGGCCTCGCCAAGCGGATCATGGACGCGGCGGCCAAGCCCGCCCTGGCACTGACGCTCGAGCAGGAGGTGGCGGCGCAGGAGACGCTCGCCGCGACCGACGACTTCGCCGAGGGCACGCGGGCCTTCTTCGAGAAGCGCGATCCGGAGTTCGCCGGCCACTAGGGGGGCCGTGGAGCTCGTTCTGTCGTTCGAGCATCTGGGGCTTGGGGGCACCGAGAGCTACCTGCTGACGACGGCCGAGCAGCTCGAGCGGCTCGGGCACTCGGTGACCGTCTACTCGCCCCGCCCGGGGCCGATGGCCGAGGTGGCGAAGCGGCGCGGGATCCGCGTCGTCGTCGGCATGGACGAGCTGCCGGAGCGCTGCGAGCTCGCCTACCCGCAGGACGGGGCCACGGCGTACGACCTTGCCCGCCGCTACCCCCACACGCCACAGGTCTTCAGGCTCGCCTCCGAGCTGGCCGACCTCCAGTTGCCGCCCTCCCTGCCGGGCGTCGTGGACGCGCTGGTCGTGCTGGCCGAGCGGTTCGCCAACCGGGCGCGTGCGCTGGCGACACAGCCGCGGCTCGTCCGCTTGCGCCAGCCGGTCGACACCGAGCGCTTCGCCCCGCTCGACACGCTGCGGCCGCGCCCGCGCCGCGCCGTGCTGCTCGGCAACTGGCTGCGCGGCGCCCGCCGCGAGCTCCTTACGCGGACCTGGGCCGAGGCCGGCGTCGAGTGCGTCCAGGTGGGGCTCGATGGTGGCTGGGACCCCGCCCCGGAGCGTGCGCTGGCCGACGCCGACATCGTCGTCGCCAAGGGCCGCGCCGCGCTCGAGGGCATGGCGAGCGGCAAGGCCGTCTACCTGTTCGACTTCATCGGCGGCGACGGCTGGATCACCCCCGAGCATTACGACGCGATGGAGGCGGACGCCTTCGGCGGCGCGGCCCTGGGACGCGACGTCACGGCGGCGAGCCTCAGGGCCGACCTGGAGCGCTATTCGCCGGACATGGGCGTGGCCAACCGCGATCTCGCCACCCGCAACCACGGCGCCCGCCACCACGCCCAGCACCTCGTCGAGCTCTTCCGCGAGCTCCAGCCGCGCGAGCAGCCGACGACCGAGGT
>JBJMLJ010000056.1:0-7094 GCA_045805365.1 Thermoleophilaceae bacterium | reverse complement strand
GTCACCACGTAATGGGCGCCGTTCTTCGGCTTGAAGGTTTCGTTGCGCGTGGCGCGCTCGAACAGGTCGATCGCCCGCCGCCGCTCGGAGTTGCTCAGGTCGGGCTTCATCCGGATCTGGATCAGAGCGGCGTTCTTGCTGGGGAAGAGGAAGGCGAACCTCGCCTTGGGCTCACCCACCCGGCCGGCGCCCGAGTCGAACACGAGCGACGAGACGAAGTCCGGATCGGTTATGGACGGCAGGCCGGTGAGCCCGTAACGGAGGGCGACCTGGAGCGCCTGCTGCGTGAACTGGGAGACGACGGCGTCCGACGCCTGCTTGGCGGCGCGCCGCTGCCCTGCCGGCGACGCACCCTGCCTGGCCGCCTGCCTGCCCGCCTGCTTCGCCGCAAGCGCCGCCTGGGCGGAGTTCGCGTTGCGGCGCTTGAGGAACTCGTCCGAGATCTGGTTGGCCGCGGTGTTGATGAAGGTCCCCGGCCCGTAGACGACCTTGGCCGGCTTGAGCCGGTGGAGCTCGGTGCACTCGGGCGGCAGCTGCGCCAGCCCGCGCGCCGGCACGTTGCCGGACAGGCAGCCCTCGAGCCGCAGGACGCGTCCGAGGTCGGAGGTGAGGACGGTGCGCTGGAGGTTCCCCTTGATGAGGATCACGACCGCCTCGTCGCCGAAGGTCTTCTTGAACTTCTGGGTCGCCTTGAACGTGGCAGACGACCGGTTGACGAGCGTGTCCGTGTCGGCGCTCGGCTGGAGCCTCAGCGCCAACGCGGCACCACCGAGCGCGAGCACGGCTACGAGCACGAGAACGGCAAGCGGCCGCCTCGCGGCGAGCCGAACGATCCCTCCAAACCGCTCCCCCATTCCGATGGTCAGCTTAGGCCACCGAAGGCCGGCTCACGCCGGATAGGCTGCACAGGTGGGCAGGACCGAGTGCGCGATTCCCCTTGTCGTCAGCGCACTGCTTGCGGGCTGTGGCACGACCTACGGCGGCGCTCACTCGGGTACCTGCCGCTACCACCTCCAGCACACGTCGATCGGGACTCACTGCCGCTCCCGGCCGCAACCGAGCGACGCGGTCCGCGCCGACGCCATGTCCGCGCGGCCCATGAAGCTCGGCCTCGCCGCCTGGAAGCGCACCGGCGGGTCGCGCCAGGTCGGCTCGGTGGGCATCAACCAGTGGGCGGAGACGAGCTTCGCGATCGACAACGATCACGTCACGACCGTCAACGCGGCTGGCAAGCGCACGAGCGGCGACGACGGCTATGCCTTCAAGCCCGACCAGCCCTTCGACGTCTCAGTCGCCAAGCCGAAAGTGCTCGCGCGGGCGATCGAGGCGGTCCGGGCCCACCAGCCGTCGAGCTACATGGTGGGCGCCGTCCTCACAGTGGCGCCCTTCTCCAACGAGCTGGCCTGGAACTTCTCGATGGTCTCGAAGAAGACGAGCTCCGAGATCACCTATCAGGTCTACCCCGACGGCACGGGGCTGTGCCACGGCAACGACCCGGTCAAGGACGCCCTCGTGCCGGCGCCGGGCATCCCGCTCTGCCCGAACAGCATCCTGCCGCGCTACGACGTGGCCCAGCGCTCACCGTAGGGCGCGTGGCGGGTCAGCCGTACAGCAGCGACAGCACACCGAAGCGCACGGCCGGCACGAAGAAGAGCAGCAGGTCCACTCCGGCCAGCGCCAGGAAGAGGTTGCGCTGGCCGATCTGGCCGCCGCGGTGGCGGTCCTGGGCGCCCACCAGGGCGAGGATCAGCCCGAGCATCGGGCTGATCAGGACGGCCAGGACGGTGAAGGTGACCAGAACTACGTGGGGGTCGAAGCGGACGCCAAGTCGCGGCGGCGCCGGCGCGGGCCGCTGGAGCTTTCGTCGATGGCTCTCGAGGTCGGCGCCGCAGACCGCGCAGCCGGCCGCGAACACGCTGACGGGCTGCCCGCACCTCGGGCACACGCTCGCCCGCTTCGCGGCCAGTGCCATGCCCTGAGCGTATTAGGGGGATGTCGGCAGCGGGACTTGCTGGAGATGCGGGTAGAGCCCCGACTGGTTGACGAGGCGCCCCAGCGGGCGCTGTGCCGAGCACTTCGGCGCTCCGCCGGCCGCGAAGACGAATGTCTGGATCAGGCTCGCCAGGCTCGCCGACAGGTTCGGCCCGACGGCGGGCGGTGCCGGCGACCGGCCGGCCGGGCAGAGGTAGCTCCCGAAAAGCTGGAGGCCGCTCCGCAGCCTCGAGTAGCCGCCCGGCTCCACATAGGGGTTCGACCGGTTGGTGGGGAGCCGGTGCGGATAGCCCGCCAGTACCTCCGGGTTCACCGGGTTCGTGGTCCGGAGGTAATGGAGCGCGGGCGTGGTCGTGACGTCAACGGCCTGGGTCGACGCCACGTCGTTGGCGAAGAACGACGCGAGCTCGTGCTTGTAGAGGCCCAGGTAGTCGAGGATCGGCACCACCTCGCGCGTCCACAGGGGCGTCACGCTGAGCAGGCCCTGTGTCTGCTTCAGCGTGGTCTTGATCGCGGGCAGGCCCCGACGCGACACCTTCACCAGCGGACCGATGTCCTTGAACAGGCCGCGAAGGTCCGGGGCGATCGCGGCGAGGTCGATCAGAGTGGGCGACAGCTCCCGCGCGGCCGGCCGGAGCTGCGTGATCAGCGGGTTCGTGGCGTCCGCGAAGCGGCTGACGCGGCGCGTGGTGTTGCGGGTCTCGACCAGGAAGGTGGGGAAGACGCGGATCGCGTCGGCGAGCTCGGCGTCGCGTCGCGCCGTGGTCTCGAAGACGCGGTTGGAGTTGGAGATCAGCCCGCGGAGCTGGCCGCGGCGCTCGCTCAGCGCGGTGAACACCTCGCCGGTGTTGCGGACCAGCGCCCGGGTGGCGCCGCTCTGCCGGCGCACGACCTTGAGCACCTCGTCCGTGTCCTGCGCGAACGGCTCGAGCTGCGCGAGCGCGTTGTTCAGGTCCTCGCCGCGCCTTGATAGCGCCCGCCCCTGCTCCGAGAGCCATACGCGGAACGCGTTGCGCGTCTTCGGATCGAAAGTGCGGAAGATCTCGTCGAGCTCCACCGTGGGCGACACCTGGCCCTCGGGGAGGGTCCCTCCGTCCTTCAGCTTCTGCCCATGCTTGTCCCCCGGCGTCAGCTCGACGTAGGTCTCGCCGAGGAGCGTCTTCTGCCGCAGGATGGCCCGCGTGTCCTCGGGGATCGGCGAGTACTGCGAGTCGAGCTCGAGCGTCGCGTCGGTCAACCCGGTCTTGCGGTCCTGGTCCTTCCTGACCACCTTGCCGACGTTGACGCCGGAGATGCGGACGTCCGCCTCCTGCGCCAGCTGGGTCGCCTCCGGGAACTTGATCTGGACGCGGTAGCCCTTCGGCTTCAGGGGCACCGCGCCACCGAACGAGAGCCAGAGGAACAGGAGGATCCCGACGCACGAGAGCGCGAAGGCGACCATCACGAGGATCCGGCCGACGCTTGGGGCCTGCTTGATCATGGCGTCGGCGTACCTCCGCAGACCTTGGCGCGGCTGGGAGCGTGCAGGAGGCCGATGAGGACCTGGAGCTGCGGCGTCGTGGCGCTGATCTGCTCGAGCACCTGAAGGGCCGAGCAGGACGCGAGGAACAGTCCGCGGCGAACCGGTCCGTGCGCGTCCTGGACCGAGAACAGGGTCGCGCCGGCGTGGTTGACCCACGCGGCCCAGAAGAGGTAGCCCTCCTCCGACCCCGGAGGGTTGTAGGCGAGCGAGTTCAGCAGCGCGTTGATGAACTTGAAGGCGCGCGTCGACCTGGGCGTGACCACCGCCAGATCGCGGGCGACCGGCCGCAGGTCGCGCACGACCGGCCGCACGTCGCGCGCGAACGGGCGCAGCTGGGTCCGGATGATCGGCGTCGTCTGGCGCAGGAAGGGCCGGGTCGCTCGCAGCGATGGGCCCAGGGCCCGGGCGGCCGGTCGCAGGTCCTGCAGCGTCGGACCGAGGTTGGCGGCGAGACGGCTCGCCTTGTGCAGGGTCGTGTCCGTCTGCAGCAGCGTGTTCGGCAGCAGCCGGACCGAGGAGCTCAGGTTCTGCTCCTGGGAGGCGAGCGCCTGGAAGTTCGCGTTGGCGGAGTCCACCAGGCGCGCGAGCTGCGTGTCCTTGCGGCCTACCTCGTTCGCGAGCAGCTGGAAGTTGTGGATCACTCGCGCCACGTTGTGGCGCCGCTTGGACAGCTCGAGCGTGATCAGGCGCGTGTCGCGAGCGGTCGGCTCGAAGCGCTTGAGCGTCTCGCGCAGGTCGGCCGAGGCGCTCTGGGAGGAGGACGAGGGCGACTGGCTGCTCCCCGTGTCCGTGAACGCCTGGCTGCCCGCGTTGAGAAGCACCCGGAGGTAGGAGCGCGTGTCCGTGTCGAGCTCCGACAGGATCTCGTCCGGGTTGACGTCCGGCAGCGTGTTGGCGAGCTTGACGTGGCCGCCCTCCGGCAGCTTGCCCGCCGACCGGTTGCCCGGGTCGAGCGACAGGACCATGTCCTTCAACCCGGTCTTCGGCCGCAGGAGGATCGTCGCGTTCTTGTAGATCGGCGCGTACTTGCGCCTGATCTTCATGTCGACGACCGCGTGGCCACTCTCGAGCTTCACGCTCCCCACCTCGCCGACCTTGACCCCGGCGATGCTCACCGCCTGTCCCTGGCCGGGCACCACTGCCTGCCCGGTCTGGAGGTCGGCCTTGACGTCGTAGAAGTCGGTGCCGACCAGGGGCACCCACTTCGGCAGGTAGAAGCGCTCGTTGGAGAGGATCGCCCCCGCGACCGCGATCCCCAGCACCGCCATGAACGCGATGGCCAGGAAGTCGCGCAGATGCTTGCGGATGGCGAGGGTCACGGGCCGCCCCCGATCGGCGCGCCGTTCAGGTTCGGCAGCTTCTGCTTCCAGCAGAGCTTGTCGCGCCGGTACGGCGGTCGCCTGGATGGCCTGGCGGGGCGGGTGCCGAGCGGCTGGCGCAGCGCGTTGCCGAACAGCGGCCCGACGCCGGGCAGCGAGCCGGTCGACACGGTCTGCGAGCCGCCGCCCGTCTGGAACCGCGTGTAGCCGCCGTTGCCGTCGAAGTTCTGCGACTCGCCGGCGAGCCCGACCATCGTCTGGAAGAACTCCTTGTAGTTCTCGATCCCGGTCGTGAGTGGCCCGTCCTGGATCACGATGTTGCCGGTGGGCAGGATCACCGAGTTCGCGCAGTGCGAGACGTTGTCGAGCTGCGGCGCGAGCGTCACGGTGCCGTTGATGGCCCGGGCGAGGTCATGGGTGGCAGGTTGCAGATCGCGGACCAGCCCCTGGAGCTCGGCCGGCGACACGAGCTTTCGCGTCTGGGCGATCCAGGGGAAGGAGGCGCTGATCGTCGCCGGCGTCTCGCGAACGCCGGGCAGGATCTCCTTGGCGAAGGCCCGCGTGGGCGGGAAGGCCCGGTTGAGGTTGTCGAAGGCGGAGTCGGCGGAGCTGAGCACGCCGGGCAGGCGGTGGATCGTCAGCCTCAGGTTGTTCTGCTCACGGGCCAGGGCGCCCGTCGTGACGTCGAAGTTGGTGACGAGGTCCTTGAGCGACTCCTCCCGGCTCGCGAGCGCCCGCGTGACCCTGCCGCCGCCTCCGATCAGCTTCGAGAGGTCGTGCAGCTGCGTGCCCAGGAGGGCCTGATTGACGAGCGCCGTGCCCCGCAGAGCGTCGGGCGAGTAGACCAGCGTGTCGTTCAGCGACTGGCCGGCGGTCTGGCCCTGGGTGGACGGGTCCTGGTCGGCGTCCTCGGCGGCCGTCGGCTTGCCGCCCACCGCGTCGCCCAAGCCCTTGAGCAGCTTCTGGAGGTCCGCGCGCGTGCTGGTGTTCAGGGTGCCGAGCACCTGGTCGAGCTGCACCGGCGCCGCGGTCTGCGACATCGGGATCGTGCCGCCGTCGTGAACGTCGGGCGAGCTCGGCGTGCCGGGCTGGAGGTCGACGAAGAAGTTGCCCTCGAGGAAGATGCGCGGCCGGATCTTCAGGCGGGCGTCCGCGTGGATCGGCAGCGCGTTCTTCTTCAGCTTCATCGTCACCACCGTCGCCTGCGCGTCGCCGCTCGCGCGCTCGACCTTGGAGACCTTTCCGACCTCGACGCCCGCGATCCGGACCGGTGAGTTGAGTCCGATGTTCTGGGCGTTCGCGAACACCGCCTTCAGCTCGTAGGGCTTCGTGAACGGGATGTCCTTCGAGAAGCCGAGGTAGCTGAAGACAGCGATCACGAGGATGGCGAGCAGGCCCGCCCGGAAGGGACTGAGGCCTCCGTCGCGGCGGCGCAGGGGGCTCATCGGGCCGCCTTGTCGGTCGCCGTGCCCTGGTTGCCCGGGACGTTGCCGACCAGGGTGCGCCCGTTCAGGTAGGGCTCGTTGGCCGCCTCGCACTCGTGCGTCTGCCCCGGCGCCGCCGTATTCGGGTACGGGTTCGCATGCAGGTGGTTGAGCGACGGGGTCGCTCCCCCGCCGTTTGCGGGAGCCGAGGACGGGCCGCCCTCGGCGTTCGGGCCCACCGGCGTGGCGACGATGTTGAACCGCTGCCAGGTCCCGTTCGCGTCGCCCTCGGACAGGAGGCTCGAGATGTTGCGGAACCACAGCGTCACGTAGTTGCACGTGGTCTGGGCCGGGGTGAGGAAGCGGATCGTCGGTCGCAGCGAGTCGACGAGGAGCTGGATGTGGTGCAGGCCGAGCTTGACCATCGGCTCCTCGGAGAAGGTGGCTACCTGCTGGAAGACCCGGGTCAGCCGGCGGTTGAAGGGCGGCAGCTTGGGCAGCGTGTGCGTGCCGAACTCGAGCGCGTCGGCGAGGATCGGGGCGGCGTGCGGCAGCGTCCGCAGGCCCGGCCGAAGCTCGCGGAAGAAGGCGGCCGAGTTGCGCAGGAAGGGCCGCTGACGCGGGAACTGGGCGATCCCGACGTCCTCGGTCGGCGGCGACTGGGAGATGAACTCCTGGAGGAAGGGGCGCGCCACGCTCGCGAGCGCCGCGAAGGTGGTGTCCAGGTTGCCGAACAGGGCCGCCTGCTCCTCAGCCACGGGCGCCACCTCGCCCGCCACGGCCGCCAGCGAGGGGAAGAAGCGGTCGAGCCGCGTCTGCGGCGAGGACAGGTTCTTC
>JBJMLJ010000055.1:0-6117 GCA_045805365.1 Thermoleophilaceae bacterium | reverse complement strand
GTCGTTGGCGGACATCGCGATCGCCTTGACGTTCGACGTCGCGATGACCGAGGCGGTCCTGGCCTTCTGACTGAGGATGGCGATCTCGCCGAGGAAGTCGCCGGGACCGAGGTCCCTGAGGTGCTTGTCGCCGCTGACGACCGCCGCCTTGCCCTCCTCGATCACGAAGAACTCGTAGGCGGAGTAGCCCTCGTCGAGAAGGTGCTCCCCCTGCGAGACGATCACCGCGTGACAGTGGGGGGCGACCTTGGTCCGCTGGCGGTCGGACATCGTCGAGAACAGAGGCAGGTCCTTGAGACGGGCTGGATCTACGGCCACGACCTGCTCAAACCCCCTCGGCGGGTGAAGTTACGCCCTGGCGCGGCGGTGCGAGCAGGCGCGCCGCGACGATGCCGCCGATCGCGCCGAAGAGGTGGCCCTGCCAGGAGATTCCCGGATGGGGGACGAGGCTGGTCAAGAGCGCGCCGCCCCAGACCGCGACGACCAGGGCTCCCATCGCCATCTCGGTAAGGCTCTTGTCGAAGATGCCGCGGCTGATCAGGTAGCTCGCGTAGCCGAAGACCACCCCGCTCGCGCCGATGTGGACCGTGTTCTCGGGGGCGAACACCCAGGTCCCCAGGCCGCCGATCAGCACCACGACGCCGGTGACGATCGCAACGCGGGCGAGGCCGCTCAGGGCGATGGCCAGCCCGAGGATCACGAACGGGATCGTGTTGCCGATCAGGTGGTCGAAGCTCGCGTGTAGGAAGGGCGCGGCCACCACGCCGCGCAGGCCCTCGACGTCGCGCGGCTCGATGCCCCAGCTGTCGAGCCGGTGGCGGTCGATCGAGTCGATGATCTCGACCAGCCACATCAGCGCGGCCATCGCGACCACGAGCTGGATGCCCGCCGCGCGATCCTGCTGAGCCGGTGCGCGCTCGGCCGTCACCTGGCGTCTTCGGCCGCGGCGATCTCCTTGGCGAGGGAGATCGATTCCTCGAGCGAGAGCCCTGCCCTGGCGCTGAGCCAGCACGCCACGGGCGCCGCTACGCGCTCGGAGGCGTGGGCCGCCTCGGCGGCGAGGTCGAGGATCGCGGAGAACTCCTGCGAGTCCGGCGGATCGACCCCAAGCCGAGCGGCGTAGGCGTCGAGCCACTCCTTGGCGTTCATCGAAAGAGAGGCTAGCTCGTCTTCAGGACCTCGAAGGCGATCCCGGCGCGCTCGAGGCGCTCGATCAGGGCATCGCCCATCGCAGCCGCCGTGGTCACCTGGCCGGCCGTCTCGGGCAGCTCGTCCTGCGCCAGGCAGAGCGCCGCCTCGGAGAGCATCTTCGACGTCTCGCCGTAACCGGGGTCGCCGCCCGACACCTGCGTCGCCACCCGCTTGCCGCCACCCTCGCCCTCGAAGCGGACCTTGAACCAGGCCTTGGCCCGCTGCTCCGGCGACGGCCCCTCGCCCGGCTTGCGCCGATTCAGGAGCCATCTCCGTGCCGGGGGAACCTGGGCCGCGGCGAACAGCCCCGCCATCCCGACCGGCAGCCCGACCGCCAGGGGCAGCTGCTTGAGCGCGATGTAGTGGCCGTAGGAGAAGTCGGGCCCGTAGCGATCGAGGGCGCGCGCCGAGCGGAGCACGACCTGCGGGTCGATCGTCGGCATGGGCAGCGCCCATGCGCCGAGGCTCGACTGGCGCTTGGGCACGCCCTTGATCCCGTGCACCTTGCGCCCGTCCGCGCGCGGCTCGATCCGCTTCCGATCGCCTCGCGCCTTGGCGTACTCGCGCACCCGGGAGAAGCCGAGCAGCGCCGACTCGAAGGTCCCGCCGGACAGGCTCCCGCCCGCGCGCACGAAGCCCTCGACCTTTATCGGCACGCCCTCCGGCAGCTGCTTGACGGTGAAGTAGGCACCCAGGTCGTGCGGGATCGAGTCAAAGCCGCAGCAGTGGACGATCCGCGCGCCGGTCTCCTGCGCGCGGGCGTGGTAGCGGACATACATCAGGTCGACGAACTCGGGCTCGCCGGTGAGGTCGACGTAGTCGGTGCCCGCCTCGGTGCACGCCGCCACGAGCGGCTCGCCGTACTTGATGTACGGACCGACGGTCGTGATGACCACCCGGGCCGCCTCCGCCATCTCGCGCAGCGAGTCCGGCTCCTCGACGTCGGCGTGCAGGAGCGGAAGCCCGGTGTCGAGCTTCTCGAGCTTCTCGCGGTTGCGCCCGGCGAGAGCCACGCGCGCCTCGCCGGCGTTCTCCACGAGGTACTGGGCGGTCAGCGCCCCGGTGAAGCCGGTGGCGCCGAACATGACCACGTCGTAGGGCCGGTCGTTCACAGTGACCGCCTCACTCCGACCTCGTCGAGGTGGCCGAGCAGGTCCGCGGGATCCTCATAGACACGGAAGGCTCCCGCATAGAGCAATTCTTCGCGTCCATAGCCGCCGGAGAGGAGCCCGATGCCGAGCGCGCGGGCGCGCCGCGCGGCCAGCAGGTCCCAGACGCTGTCGCCCACGACCATGCTGTCCCGGATGTCCACGCCGATGCGCTCCGCGGCGGTGAGGAAGAGGTCGGGGTCGGGCTTCGCGTAGCGGACGAGGTCGCGGGTGACGAGCGGGGTGTCCGGCGGCAGGCCGAGCAGCTCGAGCGACGGACGTGCGGAGCGCTCGGCGCCGCTCGTTGCGATCGCCCAGGAGATCCCCTGGCGACTCAGCTCCGCCAGCAGCTCCGACGCGCCCGGCAGCGGACGGACGCTCGGATAGTGGCGCGCGTACGCCTCTGCGTGAAGGGCGGGCAGGCGCTCCAGCGTTTCGCGATCCAGGTCCGATTCGAGCTCCCGCAGCAGCGCCGTGACGAACAGGCCGCCGCTCATCCCGATCCGCCGATGGAGCTTCCAGATCGCAAGCGAGACCCCGAGCTGCTCCAGCGCCTCGCGCCAGGCGATGACGTGCTGGTAGACGCTGTCGATGAGGGTCCCGTCCAGGTCGAACAGGAATGACGGGGTCTCCCCGGTCTGCATTCGGCGGAGACCTTACGTTGGCGCCGCCCAGGGCGTATGCTCGCCCCGAGCCCCCGTTCTCGCCGGGGGAGTGGCCATGGCCGGCGTCGACGCCTCCTCGTTCTTCGTAATCGTCGCCTTCGCGGCGCTTGCGGGCGTCGCCGTAATGGCGCTCGCTCCGCGGCTGGTCCTGCCGGTCGTGGTCGTGGAGCTGGTCCTCGGGATAGCGATCGGCCCGCAGCTCCTGGACCTCGCCAAGGTCGACGGCTTCACCGACTTCTTCGGCAGCCTCGGCCTCGGGATGCTCTTCTTCTTCGCCGGCTACGAGATCGACTTCGAGCGCATCCGGGGGGCGCCGATGCGGCTCGGCGGCTTCGGCTGGGCCCTGTCCCTCGTGCTCGCTTACGCGCTCGCGTACCTGCTCGAGGCGACCGGCCTCGTCCTGTCCTTCGTCTACACGGGATCGGCGCTGGCCACGACCGCGATCGGCACCCTGATCCCGATCCTCCGCGACGAGGGTGAGCTCCACACGGGCTTCGGCACCTATCTGCTGGCTGCCGGGGCCGCCGGCGAGTTCGGCCCCATCCTGCTGATCACGCTGGTGCTCTCCTCGTCCCACCCTGCCGCCGAAGCACTCCTGCTGATCGCCTTCGTCGCCCTCGCCGTGCTCGTCGCGGTCCTCACGGTTCGGACGGCGTGGCGCGGCTGGCCACTCCTCGAGCGGGCCATCGAGTCCAGCAGCCAGCTGGCGGTGCGCCTTGCGGTCGTCCTCGTGTTCGGTCTGGTGGCGCTGGCGAGCAGCCTGGGACTGGACCTGCTGCTCGGCGGCTTCGCCGCGGGGGTGATCACGCGGGCGGCGCTGCACGACCGCGAACTGACGGTGTTCGAGTCGAAGTTGACGGCCGTCGGCTACGGCTTCCTGATCCCCTTCTTCTTCATCACGAGCGGGATGAAGTTCGACCTGGACGCCCTCGTCACGAGCCCGAGCGCGCTGCTCAAGCTGCCGTTGCTGCTCGCGTTGTTCCTGGTCGTGCGTGGAGCCCCCGCACTGCTCCTATACCGCCATCGGCTCGGGGCACTCGATCGCGCCGCGCTGGCCTTCTACTCGGCCACGGAGCTGCCGATCGTCGTGGCGATCACGACGATCGCGGTCGAGCTTCACAAGATGCGGACGTCCACGTCGGCGGCCCTGGTCGCGGCCGCGATCTTGTCCACGTTGATCTATCCGTTGGTCGGGCGGCGACTGCGCCGCGCCGCGCTCGAGCCGGCGGCAGCGCCCGCGCCGGCCACCGCCTGACGCCGCACCCGGCTGCCACAGTCTGGTCGTGGAGCACCTCGACCTGATCATCTTCGGCCTGCTCCTGGCCGTGACCGCCCTCGCGGTCGCGGCGCGCTTCCTCGGCGTCCCCTACCCGATCCTGCTGGTGCTCGGCGGGCTGGCGCTCGGCTACGTGCCCGGCATCCCCGAGATCCATCTGGAGCCGGACCTCGTGCTCCTCATCTTCCTGCCGCCGCTGCTCTACGGCGCCGCTTTCTTCACCTCGCTCCGGGACCTTCGCGCCAACGCCAAGACGATCGGCGTGCTCGCGATTCCCCTCGTCGTCACCACGATGGTCGCCGTCGCGGCACTGGCGCACTTCGTGATCGGGCTCGACTGGTCGGTGGCGTTCGTGCTCGGCGCGGTCGTCTCGCCGACGGACGCCGTCGCGCCCGCCGCGACCCTGCGGGAGGTCGATGCGCCCCGCCGGGTCATCTCGATCATCGAGGGCGAGAACCTCACCAACGACTGGACGGCGCTCGTGCTCTACCGGATCGCCGTGGGCGCGGTCGTCAGCGGCAGCTTCTCCCTCTGGCACGCCGGCCTGAAGTTCGCCCTCAACGGTCTCGCCGGCCTGGCGATCGGGCTGGCGGTCGGCTTCGTCATCCGCGAGCTGCGGCGGCGGATCGACGACCCCCCCACGGAGCTGACCATCTCGCTACTCACGGGCTACGCCGCCTACCTGCCGGCGGAGGAGATCGGCGTCTCCGGGGTCATCGCGGCCGTGACCGTCGGGATCTTCATGGGCTGGCATACCCCGCAGCTCACGACTCCGACCACGCGCATGCAGCTGTTCGCGGTCTGGGAGCTGCTGCTGTTCGTCCTCAACGCCATCCTCTTCCTGCTGGTCGGGCTCCAGCTCCCCACCGTGGTCGACCAGATCGCCGGCCGCTCCGCCGGCGAGCTGGCCGGCTGGGCCGCCCTCGTCAGCGCGGTGGTTATCGTCGTGCGGCTGGCCTACGTCTGGGTCACACCCTTCTCCGTGCGCCTCGTGGGCCGGACCGTCGGCCAGCTGGCGCGGCCCCTCGACGTGCGCCAGCGGCTGATCATCGGCTGGTCCGGGATGCGCGGCTCGGTCGCGCTGGCGGCCGCGCTCGCGATTCCGCTGACCGTCCACGGCGGCGGCGCCTTCCCCGACCGCGACCTGCTGCTGTTCCTGACCTTCACGGTCATCGTCGTGACGCTCGTCTTCCAGGGACTGACCCTGAAGCCGCTCGTTCGCCTGCTCGGCGTGACCGGCGACCGGAGCGAGGAGGAGCACGAGGAGACCAAGGCGCGGCTGCGCGCCGCCGAGGCCGCGCTCGCCCGTCTCGAGGAGCTCGCGGACGAGGACTGGGTGCGCGACGACACGCTCGACCGGGCACGCAACCTCTACGACTACCGGCGCCGCCGCTTCAGCGCACGCTTCGACGGCTCGGACGAGGACGGCGACTTCGAGGACCGCTCGAGCGCCTACCGGCGCCTGCTTCGGGAGGTGCTCAGCGCCGAGCGCGACGAGCTGCTGGCGCTGCGCAACGAGGGTTACATCAGCGACGACGTGCGGCGCCGGGTGGAGCGGGACCTCGACCTCGAGGAATCGAGGCTCGGCACCTAGCGCCGCAGCAGCGAGCGAGCGACGCCGCGGCCGATCGTCAGCGGGTGGTTGGCCACGGTCGCCAGCCGGCCGACCACTGACCTCGGGTCGTGGGCGACGCCCAGCTGGCGCATGATCGTGCCGACGTCGAAGTAGACCCGCTCGCCGACGAGCCTGTCCTCCTCGAACAGGAAGAAGGCGGTCATGCGGCACTCGAACGAGCGGCCGGTGGCCGGCAGGCCGCGGAAGCTCCCCTCGTGGGTG
>JBJMLJ010000054.1:0-3492 GCA_045805365.1 Thermoleophilaceae bacterium | reverse complement strand
GGCCTGGCCGCGCAGCTGCCAGGTGAGCTCGGAGCACTGGGCCAGGCCGGTCGCCCCGAGGGGATGGCCCTTCGAGATCAGGCCGCCCGAGGGGTTGACCACCGGGCCGTCGCCGCCGTAGGTCGTGGCCTCGGCCTCGACCAGCTTGTGGGCCTCGCCCTCCTCGGCGATCCCGAGCGCCTCGTAGGTGATCATCTCGTTGGCCGAGAAGCAGTCGTGCAGCTCGATCACGTCGACCTCGTCGGGACCGACCTCGGCCTCCTCGTACACGGCGTCGGCGGCCTTCTTGGTCATCTTGCCGCCGACCACGCTGATCGCGCTCTTGTCCTCGAACGACTCCGGCGTGTCCGTGACCATGTGCTGGGAGACGATCTCGACCGCCCGGTCCCAGAGGTCGTGCTGGTCCACGAAGCGCTCGCTCGCGATCACCGCGGCGCCCGAGCCGTCGGAGGTGGGCGAGCACTGGAGCAGGGTCAACGGCAGCGGCTCGTAGATGACCCGCGCGTCCTGGACCTCGTCGAGCGTGTACTCGTCCTGGAACTGCGAGTACGGGTTGTTCACCGAGTGCTTGTGGTTCTTGTAGCCGATCCAGGCGTAGTGCTCGGGCTTGGAGCCGTACTTCTCCATGTGCTCGCAGCCGGCCATGCCGAACATCTGCGGCGCCGGCGGGGCGGAGACCATCTCGCGCACCTCGGCGAGGGCGGTGAAGTGGCGCATGGTGGGCTGCTCGCGGTCCATGAAGTTCGCCCCGAGCGAGCCCTTCTGCATCTTCTCGAAGCCCAGAGCGAGCGTGCAGTCGGCGAGGCCGCCCTTGACCAGCTGGCGCGCCATGAACAGCGCCGTGGAGCCGGTCGAGCAGTTGTTGTTCACGTTGGTCACCGGGATGCCGGTGAGGCCGAGCTCGTAGACCGCGCGCTGCCCGGACGTCGACTCGCCGTAGCAGTAGCCGACGCAGGCCTGCTCGACCTGGTCGTAGGAGATGCCCGCGTCCTCGAGCGCCTTGCCGCCGGCCTCGCGCGCCATGTCCGGGTAGTCCCAGTCACGGGTCTCCGGCTTCTCGAACTTCGTCATGCCCACGCCGATCACGTATGTCTTCTCGCTCATGGCGCGGAGGATATAGAAAGAGTCAAGCCTGACTGTTTGTTGCGGTCTCGGCCCCGACCGGACGCAGCTCGAACTCGGACGGGTCGGGGTGGCGGAGCATCTTCTGGTGCTGCTCCGGCGTCCACGGCCAGACCTCGGGCCGGCCGTCCTTGCCGAGGTACCAGCTGTCGCAGCCGCTGGTCCAGATCGTGTCCGGCATCGCCCCGCGCATCTCCTCGTTGAAGCGCGCCATCGCGGCCTCGGTGGGCGCAACGCTTGCGACCTCCCCCTCGCGCCGGCGGCGGATCCAGCGCAGCGCGAAGTCCGCCTGGGCCTCGGCGATGGCGACGAGCGAGTAGTTGCCGACCGGGCTGTGCGGGCCCATCAGCATGAACAGGTTGGGGAAGCCGGCGATGGCCACCGTGCGATGCGCGCGTGGGCCCTCCCGCCAGACGTCCTCGAGGTTGAGGCCGTCCTCGCCGATGACCTCCATCGGCCGCAGGTAGGCGTGGGAGTCGAAGCCGGTGGCGAAGGCGATGACGTCCAGCTCGTGGAGCGTGCCGTCGCCCGTGACGATCCCGGTCGGCTCGAGCCGCTTGATGGGCTCGCGGACAAGCTCCACGTTCGGCCGCTGCATCGCCCGGTAGAAGCCGGACGAGACCACCAGGCGCTTGCACATCGGCTCGTAGTCGGGGGTCAGCCGCCGGCGCAGGCCGCGGTCGCGCACCGTCCGCAGGTTCACGCGGCAGATCCAGCTGATCAACCGCCGCTGCCAGCCGGGCTTGACCACGGCCGTGGAGAACGTGCGGCCGAGCGCCTCCTGGGTGACGCGGTACTCGAGGCGGCCGAGGGCGGGGAAGCGGCGCTGGAGCGCCCGCTCTCGCCGGGTGTAGCGGCGATTGGGCGCCGGCAGGATCCATTGCGGGGTGCGCTGGAAGTGGAGGAGGCGGCCGGCCGTGCCGGCGAGGTCGGTGACGATCTGCACGCCGGTCGAGCCCGTCCCGACCACCGCGATGCGCTTGCCGCGAAGCTCGACGTCGTGGTCCCAGCGGGCGGAGTGGAAGGCGGCGCCCGCGAAGCTGTCGAGGCCCTCGATCTCGGGCATCCGCGGGTGGTGGAGCACGCCGCAGGCCGAGATCACGAAGTCGACCGTGTCCTCGTGGCCGTCGCCGGCGCGGATCTGCCAGCGGCCGGCCTGGAAGCGCGCGCTGACGACCTCGCTGCCCAGCCGGATGTGGGGCCGGAGCCCGTACTTGTCGGCGACGCGCTCGAAGTAGTCCCAGATCTCCGGGCCGGGCGCGAAGACGTGGCTCCAGTCCGGGTTCAGCTCGAAGGAGTACTGGTAGAAGCGCGAGGGGACGTCGCAGGAGAGGCCCGGGTAGCGGTTGTCGCGCCAGGTGCCGCCGACCGCGTCGGCCTTCTCGTAGATCGTGAAGTCGTGGACCCCGGCGCGCTTCAGCTTGATGCCCATGCACAGGCCGGACATCCCGGCGCCGACGATGGCGACCCGCGGCCTGTTACCGTTCGCGCTATTCAACAAACCGTCCATCCCGTATCTTTCTTGGCGTGAGCGTAGCACCCGCCCCTGCCTCCGGGTCCTTCCTGTTGAGCGAGGAGCGCGAGGAGTTCCGCCGCTCCGTCAGCGGCTTCCTTCAGCGCACTTCCCCGGAGCAGGAGGTGCGCCGGCTGATGGAGACGGACGAGGGTTACGACGCCGCCGTCTGGCGCCGGATGGCCGACGAGCTCGGCCTCCAGGGCCTGGCCATTCCCGAGGAGTACGGCGGCTCGGGCTACGGCTGGAACGAGCTCGTGCTGGTGCTCGAGGAGATGGGCAGGGCGCTGCTCTGCGCCCCCTATTTCTCGACGGTCGCCCTGGCGGCCAACGCCCTGCTCGCGGTCGCCGACGACGAGGCGCGGCGCGATTACCTGCCCGGCATCGCGTCGGGCCAGACGATCGCCACCCTGGCGCTGACCGAGGACTCGGGCCGCTGGGAGCCCGAGGCCGTGACCCTGGCCGCCGCCGACGGGGAGCTGAGGGGCCACAAGATGTACGTGATCGACGGGCATGTGGCCTCGCTGATCCTCGTCGCGGCGCGCTCGGGGGACGGTGTCGAGCTGTTCGCCGTCGACGGTGACGCGCCCGGCCTGGCGCGCACACAGCTCATGACGATGGACCAGACCCGCAAGCAGGCCCGGCTCGAGTTCGACGGGACGCCGGCTCGGCGGCTCGGGCCCTTCGACCCCGCGATCCTCGACCGGGCCGCGGTCGCGCTCGCCGCCGAGCAGGCGGGCGGAGCCGCCCGCTGCCTCGAGCTCGCCACCGAGTACGCGAACGACCGGATCCAGTTCGGGCGGCCGATCGGCTCCTTCCAGGCGATCAAGCACAAGCTCACGGACCTGCTGATGGAG
>JBJMLJ010000053.1:0-3656 GCA_045805365.1 Thermoleophilaceae bacterium | reverse complement strand
GCCGGCCCGCGCAGCGAAGCTATCCGGAGTGCCCTCGGTCTACCTGCTTCGCTGCGCCGACGACAGCCTCTACTGCGGCTGGACCACCGACATCTCGAGGCGTCTGGCGGCGCATCGATCGGGTGCCGCGAGCCGCTACACGCGCAGCCGGCGGCCGGTCGAGCTCGCCCTGGTCCTGCCCGTCGCCGACCGCTCCAGCGCCCTGCGCGAGGAGGCCCGGATCAAGCGCCTTCCCCGCGCCGCGAAGCTCGACCTCATCGCCTGCCACGATGGAGGTATGGAGGACGTCGAGATCCGCGGAAACATGATTCGCCTCGGCCAGCTGCTCAAGCTGGCGGACCTGGCCGGCTCGGGTGGCGGTGCCAGGGAGCTCCTGCGCACGGGCCGGGTGAGCGTGAACGACCAACCCGAGACGCGTGCGGGCCGCCAGCTGCGGAAGGACGACGTCGTGGCCGTCGGCGACCGCGCCGTTCGGGTGGTCTGATGGCATACACGACTTCGGAGGCCAGGCAGGAAGTGCTCGACGCCGTGGCGGAAGCGGCGAACGAGCTCGGCCTCGCCGGCGCCTGCCTCACGGAGGCGTACGAGCAGCTCGACGAGCAGAGCGGTGACAGGCTCGAGGAGGAGATCTTCCGGCCGGTCCAGCTGGCATCCGGGCGCGCGAAGCGCGCCCACGCCGGGTTCGCCGCTCGCCACGGGCTGGCCGTTGGGGCCTTCGAGGACCGGCCCGTGGGCCTTCCCTCGCAGGGCGCCGCCGGCTTCATCGAGCGCGCGGCCGAGGCGGCGGCCGCCACCGACCGCATCCTCGCCGAGCTTCAGGACTCGATGCTGCCGGTCGAGGCCGGCGACGAGCAGCTGCGTGCGGACCTCAAGGCGATCCGCGAGCCGCTCGACGGCATCCCCGGGAAGTCGCGCGCCTTGCTGAGCGGCGTCGGACGCTAAGCGTCCTGCCTAGGTGGGCCAGGAGACCACTAGGGCAGGACGCTAGGCCCGATTACTTGTCGCCGTCGCCCTCGGCGGGCAGGTCGGCCAGGTCGCCGAAGGCGCCCTCGCCGTCGCCGCCCCGGCCACCGCCTCCGCCGTCACCAATGCCGAAGCCCTCGATCTCGCCGGAGTCGGTGAGGCCGAGCTCGGCCGCCAGCTCGCCCTCGTCGAGCAGGCCGATGTCGTCGGGCGAGGCGCGGCGGATCGGCTCGGTGGGCTCGATCTCCACGCGGCGGTAGCGCTTCAGACCGGTGGCCGCCGGGATCAGCTTGCCGATGATGACGTTCTCCTTCAGGCCGAGCAGCTTGTCGGTCCGGCCCTCGAGCGCGGCGTCCGTGAGCACCTTGGTGGTCTCCTGGAACGACGCGGCCGAGAGGAAGGAGTCCGTGGCCAGCGACGCCTTGGTGATGCCGAGGATGATCTCGTTGAACTGCGCGAGCTCGTTCTTCTTGTTCTTCTTGAGATCGGCGTTCGACTTCAACATCTCGTTGCGGTCGACGTACTGGCCGGGCAGGTAGGCGGTGTCGCCCTTCTGCTCCACCTGCACCTTCTTCATCATCTGGCGGACGATGATCTCGATGTGCTTGTCGTTGATGTCGACGCCCTGCGACTTGTAGACCTTCTGCACCTCACGGATGAGGTAGAGCTCGGTCGCCGTGCGCCGCTCCGCCTCGCCCTTGCCGGCGTAGGCCAGCAGGTCGTGCGGGTACACCGAGCCCTCGTTGAGCTGCTCGCCCTTGTCCACCGAGTCGCCCTTCGTGACGCGCAGGCGCACGCGCGGGGGCAGGCTGTAGGCGTGCTCCTCGCCCTTTGAGTCGGTGATGACGACCTTGGTGGCCTTGTCGGTCTCCTCGGTCTCGGTCACCTTGCCTTCGACCTTCGACAGCTCGGCGAGGCCCTTGGGCTTGCGCGCCTCGAACAGCTCCACCACGCGCGGCAGGCCGTGCGTGATGTCCGCGCCGGCGACGCCACCGGTGTGGAACGTCCGCAGGGTCAGCTGCGTGCCCGGCTCGCCGATCGACTGGGCGGCGATGATGCCGACCGCGTCGCCGATCGCCACGACCTTGCCGGTGGCGGGCGCGACGCCGTAGCACCGCTGGCAGACCCCGGCCTCGGCCTCGCACTTGAGCACGCTGCGGACCGGGACGAAGGCGTCCTCGTCGTCGGCGAACGCCTCGACGATCTCGTCGAGCTGGACCTGGGTGATCAGGTCGCCCTTCGAGAGCAGCGAGCGGCCGCGCTTGGTCTTGAACTCCTTGGCGGTGAAGCGGCCGAGCAGGTTGGCGTTCGGCTCGCCGTCGAGGATGACGGGCATCTCGATGTGGTCCTTGGTGCCGCAGTCCTCGTCGCGGACGATCACGTCCTGCGCCACGTCGACGAGCCGCCGGGTCAGGTAACCCGAGTCGGCGGTGCGCAGCGCCGTGTCGGCGAGTCCCTTGCGGGCGCCGTGGGTCGAGATGAAGTACTCGAGCACCGTCAGGCCCTCCATGAAGTTGGCCTTGATCGGGCGCTCGATGATCTCGCCCTTCGGGTTGGCCATCAGGCCGCGCATCCCCGCCAGCTGGCGGATCTGCTTGAACGAGCCGCGGGCGCCCGAGTTGGCCATCATGAAGATGGGGTTCAGGTGGTCGAGGTTGTCCTGCATGGCCTGGCCGACCTCTTCGGTGGCCGCGGTCCACTTCTCGACGGCGGCGTCGTGCCGCTCCGCCTGCGAGATCAGGCCCGTCTCGTACTGGTCCTGGATCTCCCCGACGTCCTTCTCGTACTGGTCGAGGATCTCCTCCTTCTGCGGCGGCACGACCACGTCGTTCTTGGAGATCGTGATGCCGGCCTGGGTGGCGTAGTGGAAGCCGAGCTCCTTGAACGCGTCCAGGATCAGCGCCGTGGCGTAGGGACCGTGGGTGGCAACGAGGTCCTCGATCACGTCGGCCATGTCGCGCTTCTTGAGCGGCCGGTTGACGAACTCGTAGGTGGTCGGGTCGTACTCCTCGCCGAGCGTCTCCTCGAGCGCGCGCTCGATGCGCTCGTTGAAGATGATCCGGCCGACCGTCGTCAGGACATGGTCACCGCGGTGGCGGCGCCGGTACTCGGCCTTGTCGTGCAGGGCCACCTTCTTCTCGTGCAGCGAGAGCTCCGCCTCCTGCGCCGAGCGGAAGACGTGCGGACGCTTGCCGAGCTTCTTCTCGTCCCACTTGCCGGCCGAGAACAGGGACTCCTCGAGCTTGGCGAGCTCGTCCTCGTCGGGCCCGTAGGTCAGGTAGTAGGCGCCGAGCACCATGTCCTGGGTGGGCGTGGCGAGCGGCGAGCCGTGCGCCGGCGACAGGATGTTGTTCGCCGACAGCATCAGGATCCGCGCCTCGGCCTGCGCCTCCGCGGACAGCGGCACGTGGACGGCCATCTGGTCGCCGTCGAAGTCCGCGTTGAACGCGTGGCAGACGAGCGGGTGGACCTGGATCGCCTTGCCCTCGACAAGCACCGGCTCGAAGGCCTGGAGGCCGAGGCGGTGGAGCGTCGGCGCGCGGTTGAGCAGCACCGGGTGCTCCTGGATGACCTCCTCGAGCACGTCCCAGACCTCGGGGATCATCGAGTCGACCATCTTCTTGGCCGCCTTGATGTTCTGGACCGACTTGCGCTCGACGAGCCGGGCCATGATGAACGGCTTGAACAGCTCG
>JBJMLJ010000052.1:0-3084 GCA_045805365.1 Thermoleophilaceae bacterium | reverse complement strand
GACTCGCCCACGCCGGACGAGCGGCGCCAGAAGCTGATGGACGACTACAAGGCCCGCTTCGCCAACCCCTACACGGCGGCCGAGCGCGGCTACATCGACGACGTCATCGTGCCGCACGAGACGCGGCCGAAGCTCATTCGGGCGCTCGAGACGCTGCAGACGAAGCGCGTGCCCGGGCCCAAGCGCAAGCACGGGAACATTCCGCTCTAGGCGCTAGGCGGTAGGAGCTAGGAACGGCACCAGGTGCCCGAGCACTTCGTCGGGGGCCTCCTCGGGGATGAAGTGGCCGACGCCGGGCAGCTCCACGACGCTAAGGGAATCTGCGTGTCGTTCGGCCCGCTTGAAGGCTGCCGACTTGACCACCGGGTCGTGCTCCCCGTGGATCGCGAGCGTGGGCACGGTGAGGCGCTCGTTCGCGTACCTGCCGAACGCCATCGGCCAGACCTCGAGCAACTGGAAGCTCCGGTAGAGCTGGACCGTCGCCCGGCTGCGCTCCGGCTCGCGGAACTGGTCGGCGTAGGTGGCGAGCTCCGCCTCGGTCCAGCGGCGGGTGCTGCCGGCGCGGAGCAGCATGCGGACGAACGGCGGCCGGCCACCCACCCGCTCGCCGAGGACCGGAGCTATGAGCGGCAACTGGTAGGCGATGCCGGAGAGCGTCGCGAGCGACACGCTCGGCCGGAACCACGGCGAGACGATGCTCAGCGCCGCGAAGCGCGCGAACCGCTCGGGCGCCCGGAGGCAGGCAAGGAAGCCCGCCAGGCCGCCCCAGTCGTGGCCGACGAGCCGAACGCGCCCCAGCTCGAGGACGTCGATGAGGCGGACGAGGTCACGGGCGAGCGTCTCCTTCTCGTAGCGCCCCGGCGGAGCGTCGCTCCAGCCGAAGCCGCGCAGGTCCGGGCAGATCACGCGATAGCGCTCGGCCAGCTCGGGAATCAGCAGCCGCCACGAGAACCAGTGCTGCGGCCAACCGTGGACCATCACGAGCGGCTCGCCGGCCCCGGCCTCCGCGAGGTGCAGCTGGAGGCCGCCCAGGTCGACCCAGCGGTGCTCGACTCCGTCGACCTCCGGTAGCTGCCTCACAGACGCACCGCTCCGGCCTTCACCGAGCCGGCCCTGTGCGCCTCGAGGACCGCGAGGCAGATCGCCAGGTCCTGGATGGCGAGGCCGGTGGAGTCGAACAGCGTCACGGCGTCGGGCCCGGAGCGGCCGGGCGCCTCGCCGGTCAGGACCGCGCCGAGCTCCGTCACCTGCTCCCGGCGGACCAGCCCCTTCTGGACCGCGCCGGTCAGCTCGCCGCCGTGGGAGGCCTGCTCCCAGTCGTCGCAGAACAGCTCGGCCGCGCGCAGGGCGGCGTCCTCCGCCTCGGACTTGCCGGGCCCATCGGCCCCGAGCATGTTGAGGTGGAGGCCCGGGCGCAGGTCGGACGGGCCGACCACCGGGGCCGCGCCGGGCGTGACGCAGGTGGCGACGTCGCAGGCGAGCGCGTCCTCGCGGGAGCCGGCCTCCCAGCCCAGCTGGCCGGCAAGCGATCCCGCCGCCTCGGGGTCCGGGTCGAAGCACACGCCCGGGCCGTACTCCGCCGCGGCCAGGCAGCGTGCCGCCCAGGTGCCGTGCAGCCCGCAGCCGATGATGCCCACCGTTCGGGCGTCCTCGCGAGCGAGCTCCTGGCTGGCGACCGCCGCCACCGCGCCGGTGCGGAGCGCGGTCACGGAGGCGACGTCGATCAGAGCGAGCGGCTCGCCGTCCACGCTCGACGAGACGCAGATCATGCCCATCACCACCGGCAAACCGGCCTCGGGGTTGGCAGGGAAGGAGGTGACCCACTTCAGGATCGCCAGGCCGGCGCCCTTGGCCGGCATGGCCCGGAAGTCGCCGTTCGGCGACGCGTCGAGGTAGACCTTGGCCGGCATCACCCACTCGCCCGCCGCGTACTCGACGAACGCCTCCCGGACCCGCTCGATCGCCTCCTCCGGGCTCACCGCCGCGAGCACGGCCCTGTCGTCGAAAGCCAGGATCTCCGGCATGCGCGGACGATACGCTCTCGGCCGCGATGCCCGGCAATGGCAAGCGGCGGCCGGCGCGGCCCCGAATCGAGCTGCGCCAGGGGAGCGCCTCGCCCGAGGAGGCGGCCGCGATTGCCGCGGCGATCGAGCAGTTCCTCCGCGACACGGCGCCCCCGCCCGCGACCGATGGGCCCGCGTTGAGCCGCTGGGCGCGCGCCGGTCTCTTCGAGGGCGCGCAGCTCGACCCCGCCGGGCCGTCCCCCTGGGGCGACCCGGAACCCTGGGGCTGACACTTGGTGCGGTGCTCGCCCGATCGACGGTCGGGCTGCGCTCCTCCCTAGGCCGCCGCCGCGAAGGTCGCCGGCGTCCGCTCGATCCACGGCCGCGCCTCTTCCAGCTGCGAGGCCACGCGGATCAGCACGTCCTCGCGCCCGTAGGCGGCGACGAGCTGGACGCCGATCGGCAGCCCGTCGTCGTTCCAGTGCAGCGGAAGCGAGATGGCGGGCTGACCGGTGCTGTTGAAGGCGGCCGTGAAGACGGCGGTCGGGACCGCCCGCATCAGCGATGAGGCGGGGTTGTCCGGCTCGGGCGCGAAGGCGCCGATCGGCGTCGGCGGCTCGCCCATGGTGGGCGTCAGCAGGAGGTCGAAGCCGCCTGCCCACCAGTCCGCGGCCCGACGCGTGACCGACTGGTGGTACTCGAGCGCGCGCAGGTAGTCCGAGCCGCTGTGCTGCCTGCCCGCCTGGGCGAGCGCCCAAGTGGCGGCCTCGACGTCGTCCGGACCGATCTCGCGGCCGGTTCGCCCTGACCAGTACTTGAGGCTCCAGTCGATCCCGGATGTCCAGCGGACGAGGAACGTCGGCACGTACTCCTCGTCGCCGAGCGTGTCGGGGTACGACCGCTCGACCGAGTGACCGAGCGACTCGAGCAGGTCGGCCGCGTTCTCAGCACCGGCGACGTTGTCCGGATGGATCTCCGCCGTCCCTCCCGGCGACGCGGTCATCAAGCCGATCCGGAGCCGTCCCGGATCGGCGCCCAGCTCGTCGGTGTAGGGCCGCTCGCGGGCGGGCGCGACGTAGGG
>JBJMLJ010000051.1:0-1969 GCA_045805365.1 Thermoleophilaceae bacterium | reverse complement strand
CTTACTCAGGGACGTTCGATGCGATTGCGGGCGCTCCGGCGCCCTGGCGCTCGGGCTGTGGGCGCAGCATGAGCACTGCGGCGACGGCGCCGACCAGGCAGAGGATGGCGCCGACCTCGAACTGGAGCTGGAAGCCGTCCGTGAGGGCCCGGCCGGCCGAGGCGCCCGAGGCGATCTCGTCGTGGGTGTGGTTGGCGGCGAGCGTGCTCAATACGGCGAGCCCGAGGGCCGCGCCGACGAACCGCGAGGTGTTGAGGACGCCCGAGGCAAGGCCGCTGACCGCCCGGTCGACGCCCTGCACCGCGACGATCGTCGCCGGCACCAGTGCGAGGCCCAGGCCGAAGGCACCCAGCACGCCGCCGGGCAGCACGTTCGCGGCGTAGCTGCCGCCGGGGTGCACGCTAGTGAGCAGGAACTCACCGACGGCTACGAGCATCATGCCCGCGGCGAGCGTTACCCGGGGAGCGATGCGCTTCGCGATCCGGGGAGCCAGCGTCGCGCCGATTCCGACCGCCGCGGTCATCGGCACGAAGGCGATGCCGGTGGTGAGCGCGCTGTAGTGGAGCGTCCCCTGCATGTAGAGCGACTGGAAGAACCAGAACCCGAAGATCGCCGCGTAGAGCAGGAAGATCACCAGGTTGGCGGCCCGCAGCGTCCGCAGCTTGAAGATGGTGAGCGGCATCAGCGCGACCTTGGTGGGCACCCGGTCGAGGTGGTTCTCATACAAGCCGAAGGCGACCAGCAGAACCGCGCCGGCGGCGACGGGGGCGAGCACGCCCGGAGCGCCCCAGCTGAGGCGGTCGGTCGTGACGATCCCGTAGGTGAGCGCGGTCATGCCGAGGGTGACCAGGAGAGCGCCGGGGAGGTCGAAGTGGCGATTCTCGGCCTCGCTGCGCCCCTCGGGAACCAGGCGGGCGCCGAACAGCACGATCGCCAGCCCGATCGGAATGTTGATCAGGAAGATCCCAGGCCAGCTGAATGCCTCGGTGAGGACGCCGCCGAGCAGGACACCGGCGGTCGCGCCGATGGCGCCGACGGCGCCCCAGGCGCCGAGCGCGCGGTTGCGCTGCGGGCCCTCGTCAAAGGAGGTGGTGATGATCGCCAGGGTGGCGGGAGAGAGGATGGCGGCGCCGATGCCCTGTATCGAGCGGGCGGCGATCAGCGCCTCGGAGCTCGGAGAGATGGCGCAGAGCAGCGAGGCGGCCGAGAAGAGGAGGGCGCCGGCGAAGAACATCCGGCGCCGGCCGAAGAGGTCGCACGCGCGGCCCCCGAGCAGGAGGAACCCTGCATAGGTCAGCGTGTACGCGTTGAGGACCCATTGCAGGCCATTGGTCGAGAAGTCGAGCGCGTCCTTGATGGACGGGAGCGCCACGTTCACGATCGAGACGTCGAGGATCACCATGAACTGGCCCAGACAGACGACGAGTAGCAGCGCGTTCGAGTTCTGTTTCCTGGTCATCGGAGGAGCCTCCCTTTCGTTCGTTCATCAAAACGACGAACGGCGAGGGCCGGAATCGACACCCTCGGCAGGTCAGTTTGGGCCGAGGCCTAGCTGCAGTGCTTCCGCGGCTTCGTCGAGCCGGGATTGAGGCAGTAGGTCTTCTTCTTCGGCAGCCTGTTGCTCCGGACCGTGTAGGTCCGCAGCCAGCCGACGAAGCCCGGCTTGGTGACCCGGATCGTCAGGCGCGCGCCCGGCTTCAGGTGGGCTCGCCTGAGCTTCTTGCCGAAGCGGAGGGTCCGCCTAGACTTGACCTTCTTGGTGATGCGCTTGAACGGGCAGCCCCGCTTGCGGCTCTTGCATAGAAGGGCGACCTTCGAGCCGACGGGCGCACCGCTCACGTTCAACGTCGTGAACTTGGTGTAGCGGCGGAAGAAGCGCACCGCGAAGGAGCTTCTCGGCGACACGCGGGGCGCGCTCGGGAAATCGGTCGCGGTGATGCGCAGGACGCCTGCCGGGGGCTGGGAGGCG
>JBJMLJ010000050.1:0-3923 GCA_045805365.1 Thermoleophilaceae bacterium | reverse complement strand
GCCGAGACTGGATCACTCAGCCCGAGCGCGCCGTGAACTTCTTCACGCGCCGCTCGCCCTTGGCCTCGAAGTAGGCCCACTCCTCGCGGCCGAGCTCCGTGGCGGGCTCGTCGGCGAACCACCACTCGCGCCCGATCCGGTACCAGTTGCGCGTCGCGTTCAGCTGGCCGAGCACCGCGAGCACGCCCGACTCCATGCGCCGGCCCATCAGCTCGTTGGCCGGCAGGTTCTCGCGGCGCATCAGCCGGTAGAAGCTCGAGCGCGGGTCGGAGACGGCCGCGATCGCCCTCATCACGCGCTGCGAGTCGATCGTGACCTCCGCGTCCTCCATGTACCAGCCGCCGACGGTCTTGACGTGGTTCATCAGCTCCTCGGCGTCCACCTTCTTCGGGTTGTTGAGGAAGCCGAGGTCGTGCAGCGCGACCCGGAGCTGCTCGGGGTCGTCGTCGAATACGGCCTCGAGCGCGGCGATCTCGAGCTCGATCTGGTCGGTGTCGAGCTGCTTGGTCATGCCGAAGTCGAGGAAGGCGACCCGGCCGTCCTCCATGAGGATGTAGTTGCCAGGATGGGCGTCTGCGTTGAAGTGCTGGAGGTGGTAGATCGAGCCGAAGCAGAAGCGGAAGACGATCTCGCCGAAGCGGTCCTTCTGGTCCTGGGGCAGCTCCTTGATCTCCTCGAAGCCCATGCCGTCGACCCACTCGGTGACGAGGATGCGCTCGGTCGAGAGGCGGCTCACGACGTCGGGGACGTAGATGAACGGGTGGCCGCGGTAGCCGCGGGCGAAGGTGCGCTGGTTGCTCCCCTCGTACTCGTAGTCGAGCTCCTCGAGCACGCGCTCCTTGAGCTCCGCTGCCGCGGCCTTGGCGTCGAGGCCCGGCGCCAGCGCCTTGGCCATGCGCAGGATCATCCCGGCGTTCTGCATGTCGGCCCGGATCGCCTCGGCCACGCCGGGGTACTGGATCTTCACCGCTACGCGGCGACCGTCGGGCAGCACGGCGCGGTGGACCTGGCCGATCGACGCGGCCGCGGCGGCCTCCTGGTCGAACTCGTCGAACAGCTCCTCGCAGGGCTCGTCCCACTCCTCGTCGATCACCTTCTTGACCTTCTTCCACGGCATCGGCGGGGCCGAGGTGCGCAGCTCCGCGAGCTGGTCCTGGTAGAGCTCTCGGTATTCGGGCGGGAGGAACTCGGTGTCGATGAAGGAGGCGAGCTGGCCGATCTTCATCGCCGCGCCCTTCATCTTCCCGAGCGTCTCGACCATCCGCTCGGCGGCCTCCAGGTGGCGACGCTCGAGCGCCTCGTCCCCGGCCTCCTTCGAGCGGGTGATGTTGGCGGCGCGCGTGCCCGCGTAGCGGGCGCCCTGGGTGCCGACCGCCGAGCCGACCTGCGCGGTGCGCCGGATCCTCCCCTTGGGGATCGAGGTGTCGTCCTTGGCCATGGCCGAAGCCAGGATAAGGCCGCCGCTAGACTGCCGGGCCGATGGCGGACAGGCCGACATTGACCGTCGAGGAGCGCTCGGAGCGCGGGTCGCGCGAGTCGCGGCGCCTGCGCCGCGCCGGGTTCGTGCCCGGCGTGCTCTACGGCGGCGGCAACGGCGACTCGGTCGCCTTCAAGGTGAATTCGCTCGACCTGCGCCACACGCTCGCCGACGGCTCGGCGCTGATGGACGTCAAGGTAGGAAACGGCAAGGCGCTGCCGGTGATCGTCAAGGACCAGCAGTTCCATCCCGTCCGCGACGAGCTCCTGCACATCGACCTGCTCCAGGTGCGCCTCGACGAGACGATCCACTCGACGGTCTCGATCGAGATCACCGGGGTCGAGGAGTCGCCCGGCATCAAGGAGGGCGGCGTGCTCGAGCACGTGACGCGCGAGCTCAACATCGAGGCTCTCCCCACCGACATCCCGGACAACATCACCGTTGACGTGTCCGGCATGGAGGTGGCGGCCACCCTGCACCTGAGCGAGCTCTCGCCTCCGTCCGGCGTGACCTTCCTCGACGATCCCGATGAGACCCTGATCGCCACGGTCGTGGTTCCGACCGAGATCGAGGAGCCGGAGATCGAGGAGGAGACCGAGCTGGTGGGCGAGGAGGGCGAGCTGCCCGAGGGCGAGGAGGCGCCGGAGGAGGGCGCCGAGGCGCCGGCCGAGGGCGAGGGCGAGGCTCCGGAGGAGGGCGAAGGCGGGGGCGAGGAGTCCTAGGTGGCCCTCTTCCGCCGGGCCCGAAGCGGGCCGGTGGACTGGCTGGTGGTGGGCCTCGGGAACCCCGGCGACCGCTACGCCGGCACCCGCCACAACGTCGGCTTCGAGGTGGCCAAGCTCGCGGCAGAGCGCTGGGGGCTGCCGAAGCCGAAGAAGAAGTACGCCGGCCTCTTCACCGACGGGCGCATCGCGCCTGGCGGGCCGCGGGTCGGCGTCCTGCTGCCGGAGACCTACATGAACGAGGTCGGCAACTCGGTCGGCCCGGCGCGCGGCGCGCTGAAGCTCGACCTCGACCGCGTCGTCGTCGTGCACGACGAGATCGACCTGCCCTTCGGCCGGATCGAGGCGCGGCTCGGCGGCGGACTGGCCGGGCACAACGGGCTCAAGTCGGTCAAGGCGGGGCTCGGCAGCCCCGACTTCCGCCGCGTGCGAGTGGGCGTCGGGCGCCCGGACACCACCGACCCCGAGATCGTGTCCGCGCACGTGCTCGGGCGCTTCCGCCAGCCGAAGGAAGAGGTGCGGGAGCTGGTCGAGCGGGCGGCCGACGAGCTCGAGCGGGTGCTAAACCCCGAGGCGTGACTCACGAGGAGCGGCGCTCGCGGCGGCCGGACAGCGGCGGACAGGGTCGAGCTCTCGCCGACCGCCGGAGCGGGGACTACGGGTCCGTGCTTCGGGAGGCGTTCGCCCACTGGAACGAGGGCGACTTCGAGGGAACGACGGCGCTGATGGCTCCCGATGTCGAGTGGCGCACCGCCGGGCTGTTTCCGGATCTGGCCCCCGCCTACCACGGACGGAAGGGCGTGCGGAGGTTCTTCCGCGACTTCACCGCCCCGTGGGAGGAGATCGTGCTGGAGCCGATGCGCATCGACGTGGACGGGGACGTCGCCATCGTCGACACCCGCTTCCGGGCCCGCGGCCGCGACGGGATCGAGGTGGACATCACCCTCTTCCTCCGCTTCGTGAAGCGGGACGACCTGACCTGCTTCGTGGCGGTCTATCCGAGCCGCGAGCAGGCCGCCGCCGGCGCGGCAAACCCCGCCTCCTAGAATCGGTGTACGGCGCCGCGCGGGTACCCGGGCGGCCGTTCGTGCTGCCCGATGGCCCTTAGACAGCTACTCACATACGCCCACGAGTCGGCCGAGGTCGCGGCCCTCAGCGAGGCCGCGCGCCGCGAGCCGCAGCGCGCGTTCGTCTCGGCCAGCATGCGCCCCTACCTCCTCGCCAGCCTGCTCGATTCCGACCCCGAGCGGCCGGCCCTCGTGGTGGCCGGGGACGACCGCGCGGCGCGCGACCTGGCGGCCGACCTCAAGGTCTTCCTCGACCCGCGGCCGGTGCGCTTCTACCCCGCCCGCGGCGTTCGCTACGAATCGCACCTGGCGCCCCCGCCGCACCTCGTCGGATTGCGGATAGCGGCGCTCGACGCCCTGCTCGGCGAGGACTCCGAGCCGGCGGTGCTCGTGGCCTCGGCCACCGGCCTGGCCGAGAAGGTGCCCGACCCGGAGCTGCGGCCGCACGGCTTCAGCATCGAGCGCGGGGGGCTGCTCGACCTCGATGAGGTCTCGGCCGACCTGGTCGCCTGCGGCTACGAGCGCGTCGACCAGGTGGAGGACCGCGGCCAGTTCGCGGTCCGCGGCGACCTCCTCGACGTCGATCCGGCGACGGAGGAGCGCGCGGTCCGCTGCGAGCTGTTCGACGTCGAGGTCGAGCGGCTGACCTTCTTCTCG
>JBJMLJ010000049.1:0-4469 GCA_045805365.1 Thermoleophilaceae bacterium | reverse complement strand
TAACGGTCGCTCTCGTGGGTGTCGCCGTTCTCCGCCAGGTGGGGATGCGTCTTGCAGGCCGCGTCGAGCACCTCGGGCTCGAGCCGGCTCGCGTCATACGGGCACAAGAGCCACCACGCCGGAGCATCGGTGAAGGCCAGGTTCAGGAGCCACTCGTGGCGCTGGCACTCCACGAGCTCGGCCGGGGTCCGGCCGGGCCAGATCGGCTCGCCGACGCCGCGGACGGTCGAGCCGGCGGCGAGGTTGGCGCTGACGAAGTCACGCCAGGCGGGAATGATGCAGGCGGGGTTGCGCCCCAACCGGCGCATGTCGACGAACTCGACGCCAACGGCGTCCGCGCCGAGCTCGGCCTTCATCGTCTCTGCCTTACGCGGGTGGACGGCGACGAGCACCGGCTCGCCGGCGCTCAGTGCCTCCCTCACGAACGGCACCGTGCCCGCGAGGAACTCGTCATCTCCGCGATAGAAGAGCGCCTCGTGCCGGAACGCTCCGGTTGAGTTGGGGCTGGCCCGCATGGTCCTCTGCCGGACTTTTATCTACCCGGGCGCCCGTGCCTTCAAGCACATGGGAGGCCGTCTGCATCAGCCGGCCTCCCCCGGGGCCGTTCGCGGCGGAAGCGACGGCTCGACCCGCAGCAGCCGCGCCGGCCAGCGCGGCAGCCACCAGTTCCAGTGTCCGAGCAGGGCCACTACGGCCGGGACGAGAAGCGCGCGGATCACAGTCGCGTCGAGCAGGATGCCTGCGCCCAGGCCCGTCGCGAACATCTTCACGTTCGTATCGGGGCCCGAGGCCATGGCCGCGAACGACAGGAACAGGATCAGCGCGGCGCTCGTCACGAGGCGCCCGGTGCGGCCGATCCCGCGGATCACCGCGGTGTCGGTCCGGCCGGTGGCGTCGTACTCCTCGCGCATGCGCGCGAGGATGAACACCTCGTAGTCCATCGAGAGGCCGAACAGGAAGGCGAACACCATCAGCGGCAGCCAGGCCGGGATCGAATGGGTCGCGTCGATCCCCCAGACCGGCTGCGAGCCGAAGCCCTCCTGCCAGACGAGCACGAGCACGCCCCACGCGGCGACCACGCTGGCCACGTTCAGCAGCACCGCCTTGAGCGGCAGCACCAGCGAGCGGAAGGCGCGCGCCAGGAGCACCAGCGTCACCACGGCGATCAGCGCGAGCATCAGGGGGAAGCTGCCGTAGACCGCCGAGGTGAAGTCGGCGTCCTGGGCATTGAGACCGCCGACGCGCACGCCCGGACCGGCGTCGTGTGCGGCGGCGCGGACGCGGTCGAGCGTGTCCCGTCCGGTCGTCGAGGAGCCGTCCGCCGTGCCGAACGCGTTGACGATGCCGCCGCCGTCGCCGCGCCAGGCAGAGGTGTCGGGCGCGACCGCGCCGTGCACGCCCTCGACCTTGCGTAGGTCGGCGGCGACCCTTGCCGGGCTGGTGCCCTGGACGAGGATCTCGTGCGGCGACAGCGCCCCGGCGCCGATGCCCGAGCGCTCGAGCGCCACGAGGCCGTCCTTGGCGTCTCCCGGATGGGCGATCGCGTTGGCGTTGGCGCTGCCGAACTGGAGACCGGTGGCTGCGACGACCAGCGCCGCCACCACGGCGATGGCCGCGCCGGCGGCGATCCAGCGCCGCCTCGCCACCGCCTGCGCCCAGCGGGTCCAGGAGCGGCTGGCGCGGTCGTCCGTCCGCCGGTGCGGCCAGTCGAGCCGCTGCCCGGCCTTGGCGAGCACCACCGGCAGCAGCGTGATCGCCACGAGGGTGCTAACGAGCGGGATGAGCATCCCGCCGTAGCCCATCGAGCGGAGGAAGGGGAGCGGCAGCGCGATCAGGGCGAGCAGCCCGACGGCGACCGTCGAGCCGCTGAAGACGACCGCCCGGCCCGCCGTCTCCATCGCCCGCTGGACGGCCTCCTCGCCGCTTCGCCCGTGGGCGCGCTCCTCGCGCCAGCGCGAGACGATCAGCAGCGAGTAGTCGATGGCCAGCCCGAGCCCGATCAGGGCGATCAGGAACTGCACGATCGGCGAGACGTCCGTGAACTTCGTGAGGCCGAGCAGGAGCAGGAAGGTGGTCATGATCGAGACCACGGCCATGAAGATCGGGATCAGCGCGAGGAAGGACGCGAACACGAAGGCGAGCACGAACAGCGCGCCGACTCCGCCGATGAGCGCCTCCAGGAACACGCCGGGCCCGTTGCCGCCGCCGGCCTGGGCTTGAAGAGCGTCGTAGCCGGTGAGGTGCACCGGCGCGCCCGCGACGGTCGCGCCGCGCAGCGCCGCGCGCGCCGCCTTCTCGGCGTTCGGGTTCTCGCCGAAGGCCGAGTGCGCGTCCCGGCGTGGATAGACGATCGCGAAGGCGGTGCGGCCGTCCTTGGATACGAAGGCCCTGTCGTGCGTGCTTGCGTACGAGGCGAGCCGCGCTCCCGGAAGCGCCTTCTCGACCCGCCGGTCGAGGTTCGCCAGGTCGGATCGGACGGCCGGGGAGTCGACGCTCTTGCCCTTGGGCAGCGTCACGACGGGAGCCAGCGGGGCGCTGTCGCCACCCGTCCGGCCGAAGTGCCGGTCGATGGCCTGGTTCGTCTCCCAGCCCTCCTTGCCGGGCACTGAGAACTCCTGCTTGAGGGCGTTGGACGCGGGTCCCGCCGCGGCGATGCCGGCGACCAGGAGAACGACCCAGGTCGCGACGACGATCCGTTTGTGCGCGAGGACCCAACGGGTGAGAGACGACATTCCTACCTCCGGGAAGGATCGTTGACGGCCACAATAGTTTGTAGCACAAAAGATTGGTCTGACGTAGGATGGTGTCCATGCGGTTCGAGCAAGCACCATCGGAGCCGCTCGCTAGCGCGGTCGGGTTCCTGCTCTCGTGGAACGGCAAGCGCATGGCGCACAGCTTCGAGAAGGAGCTCGAGCCGCTCGGCCTGCGCCCACCGCACTTCGGCGTCATGAACCTCATCGCGGTCCAGCCGGGCTGTGCACAGCAGAACCTGGTCGAGGGCTCGATGATCGACCCCAGCTCGATGGTCCGGGTGATCGACGAGCTCGAGGAGATGGGGCTGGCCGAACGGCGCGTCGATCCCGCCGACCGCCGCCGGCGCGCCGTGCACCTGAGCGCCGCCGGCAATCGCAAGCTCGAGCAGGCGCGCAAGGTTGCGGCGACGACGGTGGAGCAGGTGCTCGAGCCGCTGGACGAGGGCGAGCGCGAGACCCTGCGGATGCTGCTGCGGAAGCTCGCGGGCGTCAAGGAGCTGACGCCCGGATAGCATCCCGCGCCGGTGGAGCGGACGCTCTTCGGCAAGCCGGCGCGCTTCGAGGGCGGCCTTCACGAGGTGGCGCCCGGCGTCTTCGCCTGGCTCCAGCCGAACGGCGAGTGGGGGGAGTCGAACGCCGGGCTGGTCGTCGGCGACGGCGGGGCGCTCCTGATCGACACCCTCTGGGACCCGCGCCTGACGCGGCTCATGCTCGACGCGATCGACGAGCGCGTCGGCGTGCCCATCGAGGTCGTCGTGAACACACACTCGGACGGCGACCACGTCTGGGGCAACCAGCTGCTCGAGGGCACGCGCATGGTGGCCACTCACGCGGCGATCGAGCTGATCCGGCACGAGCCGCCGTCGGCGCTCCAGCGGTTCAAGTCGGCGGCGCCGTGGCTCAAGCGGCTGGGGGCGCTGCCGCTGCCCGTGGTCGGCAGCCTCCCGCTTCCCGTCCTTCCCCGGCTCCACCTGCGCGAGCTCGGCGCCTACATCGAGGCGATGCTCGCGCCCTATGACTTCTCCGACGTGCGGCTGACGGTCCCGGGCGAGGGCTTCAGCGGCGGGCTGATGGGCGACGCCGGCGGGCGGGAGGTGAGGCTGCACGAGGTCGGGCCGGCGCACACGGCCGGTGACCTGATCGCCCACGTGCCCGACGCCCGAGTCGTGTTCGCCGCCGACGTGTTGTTCATCGGCGTGGTTCCCGTGATGTGGGCCGGGCCGACCTCGAACTGGATCGCGGCGCTCGACCGGATCCTCTCGCTCGACCCTGCGGTGATCGTCCCCGGCCACGGGCCGCCGTGCGGTCGGGCCGAGGTCGAGGCCCTGCGGGACTACCTGGCCTGGGTCGACGACGAGGCCGGACCGCGGCTGGCCGCGGGGCGATCGGTGCTGGAGATCTCGCGCGAGCTGGTGCTGGGGGGCGAATACCAGCGGGCCCCGTGGGCGGACTGGGACGCACCGGAGGGGATCGTGATCACCGTCGCCACCATCGATCGTCACCGCCGGGGTGAGGCGCGCGCGGTCGGTGCGCGGGAGCGGGCGGGTCTCTTCGCGCAGGTCGCCACGCTCGCCGGCGAGCTGTGAAGCGGCGTCTACTCCTCGTCCTCGCGCTGCCGTTCCTGCTGGCGGTGGCGCTGCCCGGGGGCGAGGGTCGCCCCGCAACCGCGAAGTCCGTCCGCCGGCCGCCGGTCGTGATGATCGTGTTCGACGAGTT
>JBJMLJ010000048.1:0-3349 GCA_045805365.1 Thermoleophilaceae bacterium | reverse complement strand
TGCCCCGCGCCGCCGAGCTGGCGGACTACCGCGACCTGGTGGCCCGCATCCGCACGCGCCTGCGCCGGCGGGCGAGCACCTCCGCCTCGGAGTAGACCTCCTCCCAGCGGGAGGCGATCGCCTCGGTACCGAACCGCGCTCGGGCGGCGCGCGCTATCGCTCCCCGGTCGAACGTCCTCTTCAGGGCCTCTCGCATGCCGTCGGTCAGTGCGTCCGGATCGTCGGCCGGCACGAGCAGGCCGGACTCCGGAGAGACGGCCTCGGGGATGCCGCCGACCGCCGGCGCCACCACGGGCAGTCCGCTGACCTGGGCCTCGAGGAGCGTCGTGGGCAGGTTCTCCCAGTCGCTCGCCATAACGAGCAGGTCCGCACGCCGCATGAAGCCGGCGACCTCCTCGCGTTCGAGCCGGCCATGCAAGCGAACCCGCTCGGCCACACCCAGCCGCTCGGCCAGGCGCTGGTAATCCGGCTTCTTCGGCCCGTCGCCCACGACGTCGAGCTGCACCTCCTCGCCCAGCCGCGGGAGCGCGGAGATCACGTGGTGAACCCCCTTCAGCGGTATCAGGCTCGCGACGACGAGCACCCTCGCGCCTCCCGGCTCGGGCTCGGCCGGCGGCGCGAACAGCCCGTCGTCCACGACGTTGGGCACCACCCTGAAGCGGGCCGCTATGCCATACGACTCGATGTGGCGTGCGAGGTCCTCGGAGACCGGGGCGACTATCTCGGCCCGCCGGAACGCGGCCCGCGCGGTCGCGACCTCCCAGCGGCGGAGCATGTGCCGCGGGAACGCCGAGTAGTGCTCGGACACAACCACCGGAAGCCCCCTCGCCCGTCCGAGGACCACGGCGTGCAGACCGGCGCGGAAGACGTGGGCGTGGATGACGTCGGGCGCGAACCCAGCCTGGGTCAGCCGCCGCAGCCCCGCCGCATACCCGGCCAGCTCGGGCGCGAGCAGCGCGGCGCCTGGAGCCCGGGCCACGCGGACGCGCAGCGTGCGCACGCCCTCCTCCATGCGCTCGCGCATCTCGATGGGGCGCGGCGGCCGCGGCCAGGCCCACTCGACATGCAGGACGGCCACGTCGCTCCGGCTCGCGAGCGCGCGGGCCTGCTCCCTGACGAAGGTTCCCCAGAGCGGGTCGCGCTCGCTCGGGTACCACGCGGGAAGGATCAGGACCTTGCGGCGCGCCACGCGGCGGACGCTAACGGCGCGGTCCCTGGCGGTAGCTGTCGAGCACCGTCTCCAGCGATGACTCGAGCGACAGCCGCCGAGCGTTGCGCTCGAACCAGTCGGCCGTGCTCTCGCGCAGCGCCGGGCCCGCCTCGTGAACGCGGACGATCGCGTCGGCGAGGTCGCCGGCCGCCGCCGACGGCGCCACGAACCCGTTGTCCCCCTCCTCGACGAGCTCGGTGGCCGCATTGTCGGGCCCGGCGACCACCACGCTCGGCGTGCCCGCCGCCGCCGACTCGACGACGATCAGCCCGTAGCCCTCCCGGCGCGAGGGCAGCACCATGCAGAGCGCCGTGCGCAGCGCCGCGCTCACCTCACCGGCGGGCGCGAAGCCTCGAAGCGCGATCGCGTCTGCCAGCCCGGCCTCCGCCACCCGGCGCTCGACCTCCGGCCGGTCCGGCCCGTCGCCGTAGATCTCGCAGCGCAGGTCCGGCAGCCGCTCCCGGGCGCGGGCGATCGCAGGCACCAGGGCGGGCGCCTGCTTCTCGGGGATGTGCCGGCCCGCGAAGACCACGACCTGCTCCGCCGGCTGCACGGCCGGCCGCTCGAGCGAGCCGGCGTACTCCCCCTCCAGCACGGTCGCCTCGGGGCCGCCGATCTCGCGCAGCCGCCTCGCGAAGAGGCGCGAGAAGCAGAACGCCCGCTGGCGCACGCGGGCGCAGAGCGCCTGGGTCCACCAGCCGGCTGCGCCTGCCGGGCCGAGGTACTCCCGCCAGTAGTCCCGCGACCAGACCTCGTGCCAGTCGACGACCAGGCGGAACCGGCGCAGGGGCCGGACGGCGGCGGCTGCGAGGACTGAGAAGTAGGGGAAGGAGGCGGTGTGCACGGCGTCGTAGCGCCGGCCGTGCACCGCCAGGTGCCAGAGCACGCCCGCGCCGAACACGAGCGGCGGGAAAATCCGCCGCCGGCCGCCCCGCGCGTAGAGGCCCATCCGGGGGCCGACGGCTCGCACGTCGACGCGCGGTACGTCCGCGCGCTCGCCCCGCGGCCACTGCCGCAGGGTCAGGTAGGTGACCTCGTGACCGTCCGCGCCGAGGCGCTCGGCGAGGTTGCGATACCAGCGCTCGGCGCCGCCCACGGTGTGGGGGAAGAGGCAGTCGTAGACGAGGCAAATCCGCATTCGGGCGGGCCGGAGAGTCGCATACCGCCGCCTTGTGGTCCCGTCCTCAAGTACCGCCGCGCCCGGCGGCTGCGAACCTGCGCCTGGCCGCGTCCGCTCGCTCGCCGATGCTTTGGCATCGGCTCCGCTCGCGTCCACGCCCATGCTTGGTTCTCGCTCGCCGGGACACGTCCGTACTTTCGGACGGGACCACTAGCATGCATGCGCGCCGCGCTACAACGCGGGCCCTGAAGCGTTAGTAGGACATGAGCACAGTCCAGCAACGACCGGAGGCGCCTCCTCGCAGGGGGCGCTTCGAGCGCGCGCCGCTCGTCTCGGTCGTGATCCCCTGCCTCAACGAGGCGTCGAACATCGAGGCGTGCGTGAGGCGCGCGCAGGGGGCGCTCCAGCGCGAGGGGATGCTGGGCGAGGTGGTGGTCGCCGACAACGGCTCGACCGACGGCAGCGCGGAGCTGGCAGCCTCCGCCGGCGCCCGCGTGATCAGGGAGCCGCGCCGCGGCTACGGCAGCGCCTACCTGGCCGGCTTCGAGGCGGCCAACGGGCGCTACATCGTGATGGCCGACGCCGACCTCACCTACGACTTCGACGATATCCCCCGCTTCGTGGCCGAGCTCGAGGGTGGCGCCGAGCTCGTCATGGGCGACCGTATGGACAACATCCATCCGGGCGCGATGCCGTGGCTGCACCGCTACGTCGGCAACCCCGTGCTCACCGGCGTGCTGAACCTCTTCTTTCGCACCGGCGTCAAGGACGCTCACTGCGGCATGCGCGCCTTCCGCAGCGAGGTGCTGCCCGCGCTCGACCTCCGCTCGACGGGGATGGAGTTCGCGTCCGAGATGGTCATCCGCGCCTCCAAGGCGGGACTCAAGATCAGCCAGGTGCCGATCGAGTACCACCCGCGCCAGGGCGACTCCAAGCTGTCGAGCTTCCGCGACGGCTGGCGCCACCTGCGCTTCCTGCTCGTCCACAGCCCGACCTACCTGTTCGTGATCCCGGGCGCG
>JBJMLJ010000047.1:0-4266 GCA_045805365.1 Thermoleophilaceae bacterium | reverse complement strand
GCGGAGGGACGGCAGGCTCACGCTCGTGAACGAGGGCCTGACGAGGCTCAGCTGGGAAGGCCACCAGGGGCTGGGGATCTCGGAATACCTGATCCAGGCCCCGGCGTAGGGATCATCACGCCGCCGTTTCGGAGCTCGCGCAGCGCGCCCGCCGCGATCAGGCAGCTCGCCCCGAGCACGCAGGCCATCGATATCGCGCCCGAGGCCAGCGTCGAGAGCGGCTCCGCCGCATAGACAACCAGGCCGACGAGGACCAGGACGAGCGCCCAGACCGACACGACGTGGGCGCGGTACATCGCGATCGTGAGCACCAGGAAGGTGAACGCGAACGCGATCAACAGTGGCGCCATGATCGCGACCAGGCCGGAGTCGTTGAAGCGCTTGACGAGCGCGACCATCTGACCACGGTTTGCGCCGTCCTTGGCGAGCTCCGTCCAGAAGAGGTAGATGCCCCCGAGGGCCGAGTGCCCCATGGCCCCCATCAGGGCGAGCACCGCGGCCACGCGGCCCGCGCCCCGGCCCCGCTGGTCGAGCAGGCTCACGAGCCCCCAGACCCCGGGCACGATGAAGGCGGCGCTCAGCAGCAGCAACACGGCCGCGATCGCGATCCGCCCCGAGTGGTTCGCGGCGGCGTCGTAGATCTTGCTCGCCTTGTCGCTGTTCGCCGGGTCGACCAGCTCCTCGGCGAGGTCGGCGCCGATCGCGCCGATCAGGGCGAACGCGCCCCAACGGATCGCCTTGACGTCGCGCTCGCTGCGCTCCATCGACTACCTCCTTGCATCGCCGGCGGGGCCAAGGCCGCCGGCTACGAGTCCTGCGCCTACCCTACGCCTCGACGACGCCGACCGGGCAGGAAACGCCCGTGCCGCCAATGCCGCAGTAGCCGTTCGGCACCTTGGCCAGGTACTGCTGGTGGTAGTCCTCCGCGTAGTAGAAGTCGGGCGCGTCGACGATCTCGGTCGTTATCTCGCCGTAGCCCGCGTCCTTCAGCCGCTGCTGATAGCTGTCCCGGGACGCCTCGGCCGCCGAGCGCTGCGCGTCCGAGTAGGTGTAGACCCCGGAGCGGTACTGGGTGCCGACGTCGTTGCCCTGGCGCATGCCCTGGGTCGGGTCGTGTCCCTCCCAGAAGGTCTTGAGCAGCTCCTCGTAGGAGATCTCCGCTGGCCGGAAGACCACGAGCACCACCTCGTTGTGGCCGGTCTTGGCGCCGCAGACCTCCTCGTAGGTGGGGTTCGGCGTGTAGCCGCCGGCGTAGCCGACCGCGGTCGTGAAGACGCCCTTGGGCAGGGTCCAGAAGTCCTTCTCGGCCCCCCAGAAGCAGCCCATCCCGAAGAGCGCGCGCTCGGTGTCGTCCGGGAACGGCGGCTCGAGCGGGGTGCCGAGCACGAAGTGGCGCTCGGGCACGCGCGTCTTGTCGTCGCGCCCCGGCAGCGCCTCCTCCGGGGACGGCATCTTCGTCTTGTTGCCCAGCAGGTTTTCGAGCATCGATTTGAGTCTACGCGGCGAAGAGCGTCAGGTCCGGCTCTCGCTCGCCGCGGAGGACGGCCAGGTCGACCTCGGCGCACCCGATCCCGCGCGACTCGGCCAGCCGCCTCGCCTGAGGCTTGATCGTCTGGGCGGCGAGCACGCCGCGGCAGCTGCCGAAGCCCTGCGCCTCGTGGATGCGCTCGAGGTAACGGCTCAGCTGCTCGACCGCCTCGATGGTGCCGACGCGCTTGATCTCCACCGCCACGTACGCCTCGTCGCCGTCGAGGCACATCAGGTCAACGGGCCCGATGTCGGTGGGGAACTCGCGCCGCACGAGCCGCAGCCCCTCGCCGCAGCGCTCCGGGCTCGCGGCGAGCAGCTCCTGGAGCTCCACCTCGGCGCCCTCCTTCTCGAGCGCGGCGGCCTCGCCCATGTCGTGCTCCACGTCGCTCAGCACCTCGGCGATCCGGATGTCGAGCCGGTCCTCGGAGGCCCCGGCGCGCCGGCGGACGACCATCCGGCCGGGCTCCTCCTCGATCACCGTCGGCGGAGTCATCCAATTCTGCGGTTTGTACGAACCAGTGTCTGCGTGCACGAGAACCGAGCCGTCCGACTTGATCATGAGCAGCCGGAGCGCCTCCGGCAGCACGGCCGTGAGCCGGCCGGTGTAGGTGACCTCGCAGCGGGCGACGATCAGGCGCACGCCGGCCAAGCTAACTCTGCAACCGGATGTAGGCTGGGCACGTGACCGTGTCCTGGCCCGACACCGTCGACGAGATCCTCGCCGGCGACATCACCGCCGCGCTCTCGTACTCGACGCCGGCCAGGGGCGCCGTGCCGAGCGCGGTCGCGCCGGTCGGGATGCGCAGCCGCGAGGCCGGGACGGTCACCTTCACGACGTCGCTCGGCTTCGGCAAGAAGCTGGAGCGCATCGAGGCGGACCCGCGCATCTCGCTCGCCTACCACGCGCGCGAGCACGGCCGTAGCGAGCTGCCGCAGTACGTCCTCGTGGAGGGACGGGCCGAGCCGGACCCGGAGCCGTCGCAGGCGCGCCGGGACGACGTGCGCGACCGCGCCACCGACGTCCTCGGGGAGCCCAAGAGCGGCTTCTTCTGGGACCGCTGGATGCACGAGTACTACGTCACGCGTATCCCGGTGGACGTCCAGGTCGAGCGCGTCGTCGTATGGGCCGACCTGAGTTGCTCTGGCGAGCCCGAGGTCCTCGGGGCGCCGCTCCCGGGGCCGCCCGAGCCGCAGAAGCCGCCGAAGAAGGGGACCGGCCCGCGGGTGGACGTGGAGAAGGCGGCGAGGAAGCTCGGCGCCCTGCCCAACCTGCTGCTCTCCTACGTGCGCTCGGACGGCTACCCTGCCGTGGTCCCAGTGGAGCTGGGCTCGGCGACCGAGCGCGGCATCGAGCTGTCGGCGGCGCGCGCGGACCTGATCCCCGCCGGCGGCCGCCGCGCCGGCCTGCTCGGCCACTCGTACAGGCCGCAGCTCGTCGGCCTCGTGTCCGAGGTCTACACGGGCTGGCTCGAGTCGGACGGAGACGGCAGGGCCGTCTACGCCCCGCACACGGCTGGCGGCTTCAAGGCCCCGCCGAGCAAGACGCTGCTCGCGCTGGCCAACGGGTACCTCGCCAAGCGCGGCTACAAGAAGGCGCGCCGCGAGGGCAAGCTCGCGGCCTAGCGGCGGCGCCGGCGGCGCACGAGCAGGCCGCCGCCGATCCCGAGCGCCGTAAGGCCCGCCGCGATCAGCGTGGGCCGCGAGCGCAGCCTGCGGAACTCGCTCTCGACCTCCGGCCAGAGCATGTGCTCGACCACCTCGCCGGCGGCGTCCGGCGTCGACGCCAGCTGGTCGACGGGAAGCGGCTCCGAGAAGGCCACCTGAACGCGCTTGGGCTTCGGGACCGGCCCGGCGAAGAGGTGGTCCGAGCCCGTGATCGCGGCCGGGACGAGCGGCGCTCCCGACTCGAGCGCCAGCCTGCCGGCGCCGCGCTTGGGATCGCCCAGCTCGTCGGGATCGCGGATGCGCGTGCCCTCGGGGAAGAGCGCGAGCAGGCCGCCCTGGCGGAGGATCTCGCGGGCGGTCTCGAGCGCGTCGGCATCCGACTCGCCGCGCCGGACTGGGAAGGCGCCGAGGCGTACGAGCAGCCGCGCCCGCCGCCCCTCGAACAGCTCCGTCTTGCCCATGAAGCGCAGGTGGCGGTGGGGGATGACCAGCCCGAGGAAGAAGGAGTCCCAGAAGCTCTTGTGGTTGGCGGTGACGATCGCGGGGCCCTCGTCGGGCACGTGCTCGACCCCGGACACGTGCATCCGGAAGTAGAGGCGGAAGAGTGGCCTCAGGACCCCTCGAACGAGCGCGTACAACGGGCGCGAAACCCCCTTCTCGCGCGCGAGGCGGTGCGCCTCCTCGTTGGTCACGGCCGTACCGTAGCCCGGTTTCCGGCTCTCACGGCACGGGTACTCCAGGGCGGAACCCGATCAGAGGAGACAACGACCAAATGAGCATCCTCGACAAGATCACCGGGCGGAGCAAGAAGGCCGCTGGTGACATCGCAGGGGACCCGAGCCTTCGCCGTGAGGGTCGACAGGAGGAGCGCAAGGGTGAGGCCAAGGACGAGCTCAACCGCGCCGAGGAGCAGGTCGAGGACAAGGCGGCCGAGGTCGCCGAGCGCGAGCGCCGGACCTGAGGGTCGCCCGAGGGCGGCGCGCAGGGGTGCGCCTGCCCTCGGAGTAACTTAGTCGTGGGGCTCATGCCCGACGACGAACCCCGTACAGAGGCGAGGGACGAGCAGGTCGC
>JBJMLJ010000046.1:0-4188 GCA_045805365.1 Thermoleophilaceae bacterium | reverse complement strand
GAACCGCTTGAGGAAGGTCCCGAACGTGTCCGCCGCGTTCGGGCCGGCCACCGTGGGCGAGCAGACCAAGTCGATCCGCGACGCACCACGCGCGATCAAGGCAGCCCGCAAGGACCTCGACCAGGGGCAACATGAGCTCGACCAGTCGGCCTCCCAGCTGGCACAGGGCGCGAGCGGCGTGCATCGGCTGCGCCGCGGCCTGCTGACCGCCGCCTTCGGCGCGCGGCGGCTCCAGGCTGGCTCCCAGCGAGCAAGCGCGGGATCGAGCCAGCTGGCTTCCGGCAACCGCCAGGCCGCCAACGGCGCCGGGGCGCTGGTGGCCGGCGCGGACCGGGCGAGGCGGGGCTCGGCCCAGCTCGCCTCCGGCAACCAGCAGCTGAGCGACCAGCTGAACGGCCGACTCGCGCCCGGCGCGGACCGGCTGGCCGCCGGGCTGCGAAGCGGCCAGGCCCGCCTCAACGCGCTGCGCACGCCGGCGCAGATCACCGAGAGCCAGACCCAGGCCGCCTTCAGCACGCTTCAGCGGATGACGGTCGGCAAGACCGACCCGCTCTTCGCGCAGGCGCTGCAGCAGGTGGGCACGGCGGTCGGCGCGGCAACAGGCCGCAACCCGCTGACCGGCGGAAGCGTGTCGCCGGCCTACCCCGGCCTCGCGGCGTCGATCGGCCAGGCCGCCGACCAGGCCGGCCAGGCCGCCAACGCCGCCAACCAGATCGCGGCCGGGGCCCGCCAGGCGGCGGCCGGCGCCAGCCGACTGGCCGCCGGCGCGAACCAGCTCCACACCGGCCTCGTCCGGCTCGAGGCCGGAACGATCAGGCTCGAGCGGGGGCTCAACCAGCTGGCGGCCGGCTCGGAGCAGCTCCGCCGCGGCCTGGCGCGGATCAACGCGGGCGCGGGTCAGCTCGCGAGCGGCCTCGCCTCCGGCCACGACCAGAGCGCACCGCTCGAGTCCGGGCTAGCCCAGGGACACGACCTGGCGGCCCTGCGCGCGTCCCAGCTCCGGAACAAGAAGGGTCCGTTCAAGCCGCTCAGGGCGCTCGACCAGCTGAACAAGAAGTCGCCCGGCTTCTTCAAGTCGGGCTACGTCCAGATCGCGGCGCTCCAGGGCGCCCATGCCCTCGACCGCGACGCTTCCGGCTTCCTCGTCGACTCGAGCAAGGACGGCGGCTCGGTGGGGCGGATCGTGATCCTGCCGAACGTCCCGACGAACGACCCGAAGACCACGACGCTGATCCACCGTGTCGAGGACGAGACCCACAAGTTCAAGAAGAGCAGCGGGCTCGACGCAGCCGCCGGCGGCAGCGCGGGCAAGGAGGTCACCTACGACGAGGTGACCTCGGGGCGGCTGCCGCTGCTCGTGGCGATGATCGCCCTGGTGACCTACCTGGGGCTCGTCTTGATCCTACGCTCGCTCTTCCTGCCCGCGATCGCCGTGATCCTCAACCTGCTGACGGTGGCGGCGGCGTTCGGGATCCTGTCGCTCCTCTTCGTCGGCAACAACCCGCCGCTCGGGGGTGCGGGCTCACTCGACGTGCTGTCGGCCGCGAGCATCTTCACGATCATGTTCGCGCTCTCGATCGACTACCAGGTCTTCCTCCTGACGCGCATGCGCGAGGAGTTCGTACGCACGCAGTCCAACGACTCGGCGATCGAGTTCGGCATCGCGAAGACGGCGAAGGTGGTCACCGGCGCGGCGGCGATCATGGTTGCCGTGTTCACCGCCTTCGCCGTGAGCGACTTCGTGATCCTCAAGCAGTTCGGAGTCGGGCTCGCGATCGCGGTCCTGATCGACGCGACGATCGTCAGGCTCGTGTTGCTGCCATCGGCGATGCGGCTGTTCGGGCTCACGACCTGGTGGCTGCCGACCTGGCTCGACGACCGCCTGCCGGTGCTCGACGTCGAGGGCTCGGAGTACGCGCACGAGAGCGAGTCGATGCAGCCCGCGCGCGCCTAGCGTTTGCTGCCGCCTACGGGCGGGTAGATTTCCGTGCTGAGGTCCAAGGCGGGGGCAATGGGCAGAATCGGATGGCTCATCTTGCTGGTCAGCGGCGCTCTGGCGCTGCTGCCGGCGACCGCGAGCGCGGCGGGGTTCGGGTTCGCCGCACCGACGTTCGTCGACAAGACCCTGGCCGGCGGGGAGCCGTCGGTGGCCTACGCGACCAAGTCGGGGCTGCTCGTCTACACCGCGCACGAGGGCACGACCCACCTCTTCTCGAGCAACGTTCCGGGGGCCCCGGCCGAGTCCGGCGCCTGGCTGGCCAACTACCGCAACCAGGTGAACATCTGGACCTCCGCCAACCGGGGCGCGACGTGGCACGTGGTGAACGAGCTCGCCGGCTTCTTCACCAACCCGCTCATCAACACCGGCTTCAGCGACCCGGATCTCACCGAGGACGCGGCCGGCAACATCTACGACACGGGCATCGACCTGGCGAACGACGCGCTGTTCTCCTCGCAGGACGGCGGCAAGACCTGGCCCACCGGGACGCCGGAGTGCCACGAGGGCGACCGCCCCTGGCTGGCCGGCGGGAAGGCGAACGAGGTCTTCCTCTCCACCGACAGCGACTCCCCGTCCGGCCACAACGTCTTCCACAGCACGGATGCCGGCAAGTCCTGCAGCTCGAACGGCATCAGCGACAGCGGCGACACGCCGGACGGGGGCTCCTTCGCCGGCACAGGGAAGCTCTATTACGACCACTACCGCGGCAACCTCGTCGAGCCGGTCTACTACTCGACCGCGGACGGCAAGGTCGATGGCGTCGGCGTCGGGATCCTCCGCCACGCGAGCAGCGCCTTCGGCGACCCGAAGGCCTCCTTCAGCCAGGTGCGCGCCGCCTCGACGACCGCGTACTCGCATTGGCCGGCCATGGCGATCGACTCGCAGTCCAACTACTACCTCGTCTGGGATACCGACCACCGCGACAGCTCCTCCACGACCGGCTGCCCGCCGACCGACTCCGGCAGCGAGGGCTTCGGGACCCCCGCGCCGGCGCACACCCCGCTCGCAAACTCCGTACTGATGTCGGTGTCCAAGGACGGAGGCAGGACGTGGAGCGCGCCGAAGGTGGTGGCCCGCCGGACCGGGCATCGCCTGCTGTGGCCGTGGGTCACGGCCGGAGACACCGGCAAGGTGGGCGTCGTCTGGTACCAGTACGACCGCGTCACCGACCCCGACTGCGGGACCGGAAACGTCTCGGTGATGGCGGCCAGGATCAGCGGCGCCACCACCTCCCATCCCAGCGAGACCGTGGTCGATGCGGCCCGGCGTCCGATACACAACGGTGCCATCTGCGCGGGCGGCACCGTGTGCGCGGTCGCCGTCGGAGTGACGGGCGAGGACCGCCGCCTCGGCGACTACTTCACCGTGAACACGGACAACCGGGGCTGCCTGATCATCGCGACCGGCGACACCACACTCAAGGATTCGGTCACCGGCCGGCCGTCGCCGATCTCGCATCCCTTGTTCCTCCGCCAGAACGGCGGTCCGGGCCTCCGCGAGAGCTCCTGCGGCTAGCGCCAAAGAGCCCGTAGAGTGCGGTTCCGTGGCGGGCTTCGACGTCCAGATCAGGCTTGGAGATCCCTCCTCCGAGGGAATCGACCCGGCCAAGCTCACGCTCTCCCATCACCTCACCGAGCGCGCGGAGGTCCATGCGGAGGTGATGTCGGGCGGCCACCTGCTGCACCTTGCCGTTGCCGGCTGCCTCTTCAACGACATCCTCCGGGAGGCGGGCGCCCGTGGCATCGGCGTGACGCAGCTGGAGGTCTCGGCCGACGGCGGCTTCGAGGGCGACCCGCTTCTCTCCACCGGGATCGGCTACTCGATCCAGATCGGTGGCGATGCGCCCGACGAGGAGCTGCGCAAGCTGGTGGCAGACGTCGAGGAGCGGGCCGCGATACCGCTCAGCATCGGGCGCGGTACGCGGGTCACGGCCGGCCCGGTCGAGATCAAGCCCGGCTAGCGCCCCTTCCAGCGGGGCTTGCGCTTCTCGGCGAACGCTTGGACGCCCTCCTGGAAGTCCTCCGAGAGAAAGCACGAGCGGCGCAGCTCGACGAGCTCCAGCTCGACCTCGGGATCGAGCCGTGACTCGACCTTCAGCAGCTCGCGTATCACGCGCTTGTTCCCGGACAGCGACAGCGGCGCGTTGCCGGCGATCTCCTCGGCGAGCGCCAGCGCGGCGTCCTCGAGGT
>JBJMLJ010000045.1:0-6270 GCA_045805365.1 Thermoleophilaceae bacterium | reverse complement strand
CGCGAATCACGGCGGCGTGGTGTCTCGGCCGACCAGGCGTTGATCGACATCGCCGCCACTGGTCCGGGTCCGGACGACGAGGCGTGGCGACTGCTTCGCGCCGAGCGCACCCGCACCGCGATCCGCGAGCTGTCCGCCGAGCATCGGGAAGTGCTCCTGCTCGCCTACTACGGCGGCTACACCCAACGTGAGATCGCGAACCTCACCGGGCTGCCGCTCGGTACGGTCAAGAGCCGCAGCTATTACGCGCTGCGCCACCTGCGGCTGGCGCTGGACGAGATGGAGCTGGCCGGATGAGCGGCTGCAACGAGTTCCGCGAGCTGCTCGGCGGCTACGTGCTCGACGCGCTCGAGCCCGACGAGCGCGACGCCGTCCGCGCCCACCTGGCGGACTGCCCTCGCTGCCGCCGCGAGCACGCCGAGCTCGCGGGCGTCCCCGCGATGCTCGACCTGCTCGACGCGCCCGACGAGGCGCCCGCGGCGCCCCCGCCCGAGCTCGAGGAGGCGATCCTCGACCGCTTCGCCCGCGACCGCCGCCGGCGCATGCCGATCCGGCTTCCCCGGCGCCGCGGCTGGGGTCTCCGAGTGGGGCTCGCGGGCGCGGTGGCCGCCGTCGCCGCCGTCCTGGTGCTCTCGGGCGTCTTCTCTTCCTCGGGCGGTGAGTCGGCCTTCGCCCACGTCCGCCTGCGCGGCGCCGGCGGCGCGACCGCCGAGGCGGACCTGCGCGCGCTGCGCGCCGGCACCGGCGTGCACCTCACAGCCAGCGGTCTGCCCGTCGGCCGCGGCCGTGTGTACGAGCTGTGGTGCGTCGAGGACGATGGCCACTGGATCAGCGGCGGGACCTTCCGCGTCGACCGGAGCGGTCACGCCCGGGTCTCACTGACCTCGGCGGCCCGACCCGGCGAGTACGAGGTCATGCTCGTCACCAAGCGGGCGGGCGCCGACCACGGCCCGGGCGTCCTCACCGGCAAGGTCGCCTACTAGTCGAACCGCGGCTGGGGGGCCTGCGTATACCCCCGCGTCCACCGCCCCGCTGGGGCCGACCCTGGAGACCAAATGAGAGCTCAACTCTCGATCGCAGTTCTGGCAGCAGGCGCCTTGGCGGTCGCCGGGTGCGGCAGCAGCAGCAACGACAACAAGAGCAGCAACAGCAGCAGCGGCAGCTCCTCAACGAAGAGCACGCCCTCCACCTCCGGCGGCGGCAGCACCGTCAACCTCTCCGAGACCGAGTTCAAGATCGATCCCGCCAGCCCCTCCGTCAGCAAGACCGGCAAGGTCACGTTCAAGATCAAGAACAACGGCCAGATCACCCACGCCTTCAACGTCGAAGGGGCCGGCATCAAGGAGACGAAGACCCCCAACATCGCCCCTGGCCAGTCGGCGACCCTGACCGTCGACGCCACAAAGGCCGGCTCGCTCGAGTTCTACTGCCCGATCGACGGCCACAAGGCCCAGGGCATGAAGGGCGAGCTCAAGGTCGGCAGCGGAGGCGGCAGCTCGTCGTCGAGCTCCAAGTCCGGCGGCGGTGGCGGTGGCGGCGGCAGCACATCGGGCTACTAGGCTCGCGCCGCCGCTCCTCGCGGCGGCGGTCACGGCGGCGGTCTATGTCTGGGCGAAGAGCGTCACCCCGGACTACGGCACGAGCCTCTTCGGGCAGACGGCGGCCGACACCCTGCCGCTCAAGTCCTGGCTGGCTACCGCCGTCCTGGCGCTGGCGCTGCTCCAGGTCTACACGGCCCTGTGGCTCTACGGGAGGATCCGCCGGGGCCGGGCTCGGCCCCGGCGCCTCGGCACCGTCCACCGCCTGACCGGCGTCGGCGCGATCCTGCTGACGCTGCCGATCGCCTACCACTGCCTGTTCGCCTACGGCTTCCAGGACTTCTCCACGCGCGTCCTGGTCCACTCGCTCGCCGGCTCCTTCATCTACGGGGCGATCGCGGCCAAGGTGCTCGTGGTGCGCTCGCGGACGCTGCCGGGCTGGGCCCTTCCCGTCGCCGGCGGCATAGTGGTCACGGCGGTCGTCGTGCTCTGGTACTCGAGCGCGCTCTGGTACTTCAACGACCACAGCGTGCCGCTTCTGGGCAGCTGACGTCAGTAGCTCAGCTGCTCGTCCCAGTCGGGACGCCCCTCGCGGGTGAAGTCGAACAGGTTCCAGAGGGGCTCGATCGTGCCGACGTGGCGGGGTTCCTGGTCGTCGTCGACCGGCGCGTAGAGGAGCTCCGAGGCCCAGACGTGGCGGATCGTGTCGCCGTCGCGCTCGAACACGTTCAGCAGCGGCCGCTGGTCCCCCTCGGCGGTCTCACCGTGGTAGTCGGGGTTGAAGGTGTTCCCCTCTGACGACAAGAGCCGCAGGCGGCGCCAGCCACGCTCCTCAGCGAAGGCGACCACGCGCTCTATCGGAGCCTTGGCGACCACTGCGAAGTTGAGGTTCTGTGCGACGTGCTCGGCGGCGCCGTCGAGCTGGTCGAGCAACGCGACGCACGACGGGCAGGGACCGTCCCGTTCGCCCGGCCGGTCGTCGCCGGGGTCGCGCGGGAACATGAAGCTGTAGATCACGAGCGATCTCTCGTCCTGCTCGAACAGCTCCGACAGCCGCAGCTCGGACCCGCTCGCGGCCTGGAAGACGTAGTCCTCGGGGACGACGCCTCCGGGCGGCAGCTCGCGCCTGGCGGCGGCAACGCGCTCCATTGCCCGGCGCAGCTCGATCTCCCGCTCGAGCAGGCGATCGCGCGCCTCGCGGTAGTCAGCGGATTCTCCGGGGAACCTCATTTCGCATCTCCCAAGCTCGGGTGTCTCGTCAAGGGACCGGCGCCGGGCGCGAAACTAATCGGATGCTCACACTCGCAGTGGACTGGGCGGAGGTCACCGCGATCGCCACCGCGATCCTGGCGGTCGGCGCGGTGGGCGCCTTCGCCGCCGCGGTGTTCGCGGCGCAGCAGGTCAAGGAGGCCCGCAGGAGCCGCGAGGCGCAGATGGCGGCCGAGTTCTTCCGCCGCTGGAACGAGGACGCGCTGGTGGAGGCCCGCCGGATGGTCGGCCGGTACAAGTCGCCCGAGGAGCTCCGCGAGGCGTTCGCCGGCTACGTGGCCGCCGACGCCCCCGAGGCCTACGTCCTCTACCGCGAGCTCGACTTCTTCGAGCAGCTGGCCGCGCTCGAGCAGCAGGGTGCGTTCGACATCGAGCTGGTCAAGATGATGCTGGGCCGCACCCTTATCGACCGCTGGGAGATGTGGCGACCCGCGATCGAGCGGGCGCACGGGCCGGGCGTGTACCCGATGTTCGAGGCCCTCGTCGAGAAGCTCAGGCGCGACTTGCCGGCGACCGGCGGTTAGATTCCGCAGGGATGTTCGGAAAGGACAGGTTGCTGCGCGAGGGCGCCGAGGCCCAGGCGCTGGTCCTCGACAAGAGGGTCTACGCCGCCGGCGTGCAGTCCAATGAGGCGACGTCCTGCCGCTACGAGCTGCGGGTCAAGTTCCAGGACGGGACGACCAGCGAGATCTCTCGTCGCGTCTGGCACAGGCGGCTCGCCGGCTTTCAGATCGGAGACCTCGTCCCGGTGCGCTATGACCCGGACGACCGCTCGAAGGTGGAGATCGACGAGCCCAAGCTTGTCGCGCGTGATGAGGCCGCCGAGAAGGCGGCCCGCGAGCAGGCGATCGAACGCGGCGAGCAGGCGCTGGAGGGCTCCGGCTCCGGATCGCAAGGCGACGCCTCGGAGTCGTTCCGCGAGGAGGCCGCCGCATTTCGCGAGCAGGCGGCCGAGTTCCGCGAGCAGGCCGCCCACTTCGCCGAACGCAGCGCCGAGCCGGGGGCCAACATGGAAGCCCTCCAGGCGATCATGCGGGCGAAGGCGGCCGGGGACGAGGCCGAGGTCGAGCGTCTCAAGGCGGAGCTCAAGCGCAAGACCGGCGAGAGCTGAGCCTTACGTCAGATAGGCCTGTCATCTCAGTCGTGTAGCGCCGGCGCGTACGAAACGCCCACGATCAGTCCCTCGCTCGACAGAAGCCGTACCACGGTCTGGCCCCACGGTTCCCGGCGCGCGGGGTGCAGCAGCTCGAAGCCCGCGCGCTTGAGTTCCTCGCCTGCCGCTGCCACCGCGTCGGCGTCCTCGACCTCGAACTCGACGCTGGACTGCGGAACGGTCAACTCCGCCGGCCACGACGGCGAGCCGAAGCACGCCTCCGCGGCCTGGGACAGCGGCCAGACCCCGAAATGCTTGCTGCCGGCGATCTTCTCGCTGTGCCAGTACTCCCCGTCTTCACCCGCACTGAGCGGGAGGCCAAGGGCCTCGACGTAGAGCTCGCGGCTCTTCGGCGGGTCGGGCGCGATCACCGCGAAGCTCGCGATGAAAAGGATCTCCATGTCGATCCACGGTACGGGACGGCGGCGCCGACGGCTTGAAGATTTCGGACACAACTGCAAGGCCCGGTGAGGTAGCACCTTCAGTGATGCGGAGATCCTGGCATCGCAGGTCCACCGCCTTGAGCGCTGGATCGACTCGCTAGCCAGAGAGGGCTAGGGCAACCAAGTCCGCCCTGTCCGAGCCGGTCGGGAAGCGCCGACGTCGTGAGCTACGGCTCACGCGACCTTGGGGGCGTCGATCATCGTCAGTTCGAGGCCGGCGCGCGTGAGGGTGAAGACACGGTTTGCCGTCCCCGCCGGGCGGACGACCTCGACCTCGAAGCCTTCCGCGCGGCCCCTCTCGTTAGCTCTCAGGATGGTCCGAAGGCCTGCGAGGTCGAGGAAGGTAAGACCGCGCAGGTCGAGGACCAAGACCCGTGGCACGGGGGCCTCGGCGAGGCGATCGAGCGCTTTCTCGACCCGTCCGACGCCGCTCAGGTCGAACTCACCAAAGACACGCAGGTAAAGGGTCCTGCCCGACTCCCTGACCGCCAGGCCAAAGGACCGCTGGCGTTGGGGCATGTCCGGGCTCCACTCTCTCGCGCCTCTCCTGAGGAGCTACCAAAGGGCGGAGGGGTGCGGCAGAGACCCTCAGGTACGGGTTGTCTTCAGGCTACTCCCGATACGACCATCGCGCCCGTTCTTGCCTGTAGCGGCCGCAAAGAGCCCGCTAGGCGCGGGCAAACCCGCGACTAAACGAGACACGGCCCTGGTCACGGCCGGACAGCTAGCTCTCTGTCCGGGGGCATTGCGAACCAGATCCGGCTCGAACCGTCCGATACACCCCAGCGCTCCGCCAGCGCGGCGACGATCGAGAGCCCCCAGCCCCCGCCGTCTGCTTTGCTGGGCTGCACCCGCGGCGGTTCGAAGGGATCGCCTTCGTCGGCCACTTCCCCGGTCGGGCGTCCGTCGTCCGCAAGCGCGAGCGACAAGGCCACACGCCCCCGTCCATGCCGAACGGCGTTGGTAACCAGCTCCGACACGACGAGCTTCGTGTTGTCCCGCAGCCGGGGCGAGAGGGCGGGCGCGAGCTCGTCCACCGCCTCTCTGGCGAGCGGGACCGCGCCGGCATGGCGGGATAGTGCCTTGTCAACGCGTCGTGCTCTGCGGCCGACAGTCTGCGGGTCGGACGCATCGGGAATTGTCGGTCGCGGCTCGCGGTCTAACACCCCGGCTGAACACGCCGGTTGGGGGTCGCCTGGCAAAGAAGTGGCGAACAGCCGAAGCCCGGCCTTGTGCTCCTCGTCCAACTCGCACGGCCCGATGACCTCCGCCTCGACGCGATCGATCGACGCGCCGCCGACCATCATCCCGGCGATCCGCTCCTGAAGTCTGTAGACGCTGGCCACTTGTCCTCCTCGAAACGATGAGGCAAGGGCCCACCAGAGCGTTGCGACCAAAGGCCACGTTAGGGGTCTTCAGAGGAATCCCCTAGCAGGTCCTTCCGATGTACTTCCAGCCGTGCCGGTTGCCCAAAGGGCCTCCCGCCCGACTTACCTTGTTGTGCCCAGCGAGTGGCTCTGCATAACCCCGTTTCGGGGGTATGCCCGCGACAACGGGCACAAAAAAAACGAAAGGTCGATCCTCGGGGGAGCGGACAGGGCAGGCGACGGACGAGAGGGCTCGTGGCCCTACCTGGGCCAGCGGGGAAGCCGCGCGTCCTGGTCGACACGGCGCGTGCTCGCCCGGGAGCTACCGTAGGAGGTGAGCAAGGGAGGATCGAATGGAGACGCAGGATCAGGCGGCGGCAGCCGCAACAACTGACGGCCCGCTCCCGAAGGGCAGGTGGCACGTCGTGCCCGGACGCTCGAGGGTCGGGTTCAAGGTCAAGAAGTTCGGCCTCTACTTCGTGAAGGGGAAGTTCAGTGCT
>JBJMLJ010000044.1:0-3215 GCA_045805365.1 Thermoleophilaceae bacterium | reverse complement strand
TGGCGATGAGGAACTCGGTGCCGCGCTGGTCCAGGTGGCTCGTGGGCTCGTCCAGGATCAGGAGCGCGGGCCGGGTCAGCATCGCGCGCGCGATGGCGATGCGCTGCCGCTGGCCCGCCGAGAGCAGCACGCCCTCGTCGCCGACGTCCGTGTCATAGCCGGCCGACAGGCGCTGCACGAACCGGTCGGCCCCCGCGAGCTCCGCGGCGGCCCGCACGTCCTCGTCGCTGATGTCGGGCCGCCCGTAGGCGATGTTGTCCCTGACGCTCCCCCGGAAGATGATCGGATCCTGGAGGAAGACCCCGATGCGGCGGCGTAGCTGGACGACGTCGAGCTCGTCGAGCGGGACGTCGTCCATCAAGACACGCCCGGCGTCGGGGCGGTAGAGCGCCAGGATCAGGGCCATGATGGTGCTCTTGCCGGCGCCGTTCGGCCCGATGAGGGCGATGTGCTCGCCGGGCGAAATCCGCAGGCTCACCCCCCGGAGGACCGGAACCTCCTCGTAGCCGAAGTCGACGTCCTCCAGCTCCACGCCGCCGCGAAAGTCGATGCGCCGGGTTCCGTGGTAGGGCTCGGGCTCGGCGGTGTCGAGGATGGCCTGCAGCCTTTCCATCGACTCCCTGCCGGCGATGACCAGCGGCATCGCGACCAGGACGCTGTTGGCCTGTCCGCGGAGCAGCGCGATCCCGGCGTAGAAGGACAGCAGCGTTCCCAGCGAGATGCTGTGGTCCGCCACGGCCGCGCCGCCGGCGACCAGGACGATCACGCCGGCCATCGCGGCCACCGAGCCCTGGACCAGCGTGTAGGCGCTCTGCCGCCACGCCATCTCCCGCCCGGCCTCGGCCAGCGCCTTCGTCTCGGCCCGCCGCCGCACGAGCTCGATCTCCTCGGCGCCATGCGCCTTCGTCATCGTCATGGCGCGCAGCGTGAACTGAACCTGGGTGCTGAAGACGTCGAAGGCGCGCTGGAAGATGCGTGTGTGCCTGCGGGCGGCGTGAGCCAGGATCCGCCCGAGGATCATCAGGATCGGGATCACCGACAACAGCACCCCGAGGAGCGCGATGTTGAGCACCCCGAGCACGAGCAGCAGGCCGAGCCCGATGATGGCGGCCGGCACCAGCTGGCCCACCAGGGCGAACGTCATGAGGTCCAGTCGCTCGGAGTCCTGCACGATCGTCGAGTGGAGCGTCCCGAGGTCGCTGCGGTCGAAGTGGGCGCGGGGCAGCGCGTAGATCCGCTCGAGCAGCTGAATCCGCAGGCGCATGATCGCGTCCTTGCTGGCCCGGATGACCGTGTAGCGGCCCAGCAGCCCGAGGCCCGAGCTCGCCAGGTAGAGCACGAGTATCGCGGCGCCGCTCCAAACGAGGGTGCTGCGGTCGCCGCGCGGGATCACTCCGTCGAAGGCGTGACGGATGATCAGCGCGATCGGGACGAGCAGCAGCGACTGAGCGATGGAGACGGCCAGGCTGATCGCAAGCAGGCGTCGGGAGCCGGTGAACAGCCTCGCGAAGTTGCGCCATGGCCGCGCGATCACGAGGTTCGCGACTCTAACGCAGCGCTGGCGCTTTCCGCTGCAAACGGGGTCCGATAGCTTCGCGTCCATGTGTGGGATAGCGGGCTTCGTACAGCAGGAGCCGGGGGCCTCGCTCGAGGTCGTCAAGGCGCAGCTGGACCATCTGCGGCACCGAGGGCCTGACGCCGGCGGCGAGGTCGGAGGCCTCCGCGGCGCCATAGGCCAGACCCGGCTCGCGGTGATCGACCTGGTCACGGGCGACCCGCCGATCACCAACGAGGACGGCAAGGTCGGGGTCGCGCTCAACGGCGAGATCTACAACTTCCGCGAGCTGCGGGCCGAGCTCCAGCGCCAGGGACACACGTTTCGCACCTCCGGGGACACGGAGGTGATCGCCCACCTCGCCGAGCAGGTGGAACCGACGGAGGTGGCGCGGAAGCTCGACGGGATGTTCGCCTTCGCCGTTTGGGACGAGCGCCGGGAGCGGCTCGTCGTCGGCCGCGACCGAGTCGGCAAGAAGCCGGTCTACTACTGGACCGGTGGCGGCGGGCTCGTGTTCGCCAGCGAGATCAAGGCCCTGCTCGCCCACCCGGCGGTCGACTCGTCCATCGACGAGGACGCCCTCCCCGCGTACCTCACCTTCGGCCACGTCCCCTCACCGCGAACCTTCTTCCGCGGCGTTCGCAGCGTGCCGCCGGGGCACGTGCTGACGTTTCAACCGGGGCGAGAGCCCCTGCTGGAGCGCTACTGGGAGCCCCCGCGGCCCGGCACGAACGGGTCGCGGCAATCGGCGCCTTCGCTCGAGACAGCCGCGGCGGAGGTCCGCGCACGCCTCGAACAGGCCGTGGAGCGCCGGCTCATCTCCGACGTACCGCTCGGCGCCTTCCTGAGCGGCGGCATCGACTCGAGCGCGGTGGTCGCGATCGCGGCCACCCGGGTCGACCACCGGCTGTCCACGTTCACCATGGGCTTCGAGGACGTCGAGGGCTTCGACGAGCGGCCCTACGCCCGGACCGTCGCCCGGCACTGCGGCACCGATCATCACGAGTTCGTGGTGCGGCCGGACGCCGCGGAGCTCGTCGAACGGCTGGTCTGGCACTACGACCAGCCGTTCGGGGACTCGAGTGCGGTGCCCACCTACCTGCTTGCGCGGGAGACCAGGGGGGAGGTGACCGTCGCGCTGTCCGGGGACGGTGGCGACGAGCTCTTCGCGGGCTATGAGAGGTTCGCCGGGGGTGTGCTGGCGGACTGGTACGCCCGGGCGCCGTCCCCGCTCCATCGGCTCCTGTCCGCCGGACTGGCTGTGGCGCCGGCGGGCGGCCCGAGGAGCCGCATGCAGGTCGCACGCAGATTCGCCGGCACCGCAAGCAAGGGCCTTCCCGCCGCCTACCTGTCGTGGGTGAGCTTCGTCAGCAGTCCCGATGTGCTCCGCCTGTTGGACGGAGGCGGCGGCGGGGCTGCGGCCGACTACGAGCGGATCTGGTCCCAGAGCACGGGGGCGCCCGTCCTGGACCGCCTCCTCGACCTGAACCTGCGCACCTACCTCCTGGATGACCTGCTACCCAAGGCGGACCGGATGAGCATGGCCCACGCGTTGGAGGTTCGGTCGCCGTTTCTCGACACTGACCTGCTCGAGTACGCGACGGCGTTGCCCGCGAGGCTCAAGGTCCGGGGAACGGTCCTCAAGCGCGTGCTCAAGGAG
>JBJMLJ010000043.1:0-7428 GCA_045805365.1 Thermoleophilaceae bacterium | reverse complement strand
GGTCGGTGATGCATCCGCGATGAGCGCTCCGTTTGCTCCACGTCGCCGAGGGGTACCTGCGGCTCGCCGAGTGGCTCGCCTATCCAGATCCGCCGCGACGCTCCTCCTGGCGGCGCTCCTCCTCGGCGGCTGCGGCGAGCAGTCGCCACTCAAGCCCGTCAGCCGGCCGGCGAGGGAGATCGCGGACCTGTCGTGGTGGATGTTCGCGATCGCCGCCGTCGTCTTCGGCGGCGCGGTCGTCATGCTCGTGCTGGCCTGGTTCGGCCGCGGCAGCGAGGGCTTCCCGGTGCTCGGCAAGCGGGAGAACCTGGAGGGCCGGGCCGTCGTCCTCTTCGGGATCGTCATCCCGGTCGTGGTGCTCGTCGGGGTGTTCGCGGTCGCGAACCTCGTCGTCCTCAAGGACACCGACGCGCCCAAGGCCGGCACCACGGCGCTCACCGTCGAGGTCACCGGGCACCAGTGGTTCTGGGAGGTGCGCTATCCGGGCACGCGCGCCGTGACCGCCAACGAGATCCACATCCCGGTGCGGACGCGCGTGAACCTCGTGGCCAAGACCGCCGACGTGATCCACTCGATCTGGGTCCCGCGGCTGAACCGCAAGATCGACACCATCCCCGGCCACCCGAACCGGATCCTGCTCTACGCCGACAAGCCGGGACGCTACCGCGGCCAGTGCGCCGAGTTCTGCGGCCTCCAGCACGCGCACATGTCGCTGTACGTGTTCGCCGACCGGCCGGACCGATTCAGGAGCTGGCTGCGGAACATGGAGCGGCCCGACACGACCGGCAATCGCGAGTTCATCAGCGAGCAGTGCGCGAGCTGCCACACGATCCGCGGCACCTCGGCGCGCGGCGACATCGGGCCCGACCTCACCCACCTCGCCAGCCGCACCACGCTCGCCGGCCTGACGATCCCGAACGACCGCGACTACCTGCGCCGCTGGCTTCGCGATCCGCAGCACATCAAGCCCGGCAACAAGATGCCGGCGCTGGGCCTCAGCGACCGCGAGCTGAACGAGCTCGTCGACTACCTGGAGGGCCTGCGCTGATGGCATCCGTAGCCGCGCCCAAGGCCCGCGAGCGGCTCGACCGGCTCGAACGCATCTGGAAGGAGCCCTCGGGGCTCGTCGGCTGGCTCTCGACCGTCGACCACAAGCGGATCGGGCTGATGTTCTTCTTCACCTCGCTCGCGTTCCTCGCGGCCGGCGGGGTCGAGGCGCTGCTGATCCGGACGCAGCTGATCCAGCCGAACGGCACGCTCCTGTCCCCGAACGCCTTCGACGAGGCGATGACGATGCACGGGGTGACGATGATCTTCCTGGTCGTCGTCCCGATGTCGATCGGCGCCTTCGGGAACTATCTGCTACCGCTGATGATCGGGGCGCGGGACCTGGCCTTCCCGCGCATGAACGCCCTGTCGTTCTGGATCTACCTGGCCTCGGGCCTGTTCGTCTACACGGGGCTCGCGATCGGCAGCGCGCCCAACGCCGGCTGGTTCGACTACCTGCCGCTCGGCTCGAAGCAGTTCGAGCCCGGGCCGAACATCGACTTCTACACGCTCGGCCTGATCTTCAACGGCCTGTCTTCGACGGCGACCGCGATCAACCTGATCGTCACCACCTTCAAGCTGCGCGCGCCCGGCATGTCGCTCAACCGGATGCCGCTGTTCTGCTACGCGATGCTGGCCACCTCGTTCGCGCTGGTGTTCGCGCTGCCGCCGCTGAACACGGCGCTGATCTTCCTCGAGCTCGACCGCGCGCTCAGCTTCCACTTCTTCGACATAGCCAAGGGCGGCGACACGCTCTTGTGGCAGCACCTGTTCTGGATCTTCGGCCACCCCGAGGTCTACATCATCATCCTGCCGGCCTTCGGGATCGCCACGGCGATCATCCCGACCTTCACCCGGCGGAAGATGGTGGCCTTCCCGCTCGTCGCGCTCGCCGAGATCCTGGTCGCCTTCATCGGCTTCGGCGTCTGGGCCCACCACATGTTCGCGGTCGGCCTGTCGACGATCACGACCGTCTACTTCGCCGCGGCCAGCCTGATCATCGTCATCCCGAGCGGCATCCAGCTGTTCGCCTGGATCACGACGATCCTCACCGGCACTCCCCGCTTCAAGACGCCGCTGCTCTGGATCGTGGGCTTCATCGTCCTCTTCCTGCTGGGCGGCCTGTCGGGCGTCACGTTCGCCGCGATCCCGTTCGACCAGCAGGCCACGGACACCTACTACGTGGTGGCCCACTTCCACTACGTGATCTTCGGCGCGGCGGTCTTCCCGCTGCTGGGCGGGATGTACTACTGGTTCCCCAAGGTCACCGGCCGGATGTACCACGAGCGCCTCGGCCAGGCGAGCTTCTGGGTCACGTTCGTCGGGATGAACCTGACCTTCTTCCCGATGCACATCGTCGGGCTGCTCGGGATGCCGCGGCGGCAGTACACCTACCCGGGCGGGCTCGGCTGGACCGGCTACAACCTGGTCGAGACGCTCGGCTCGTACATCCTCGCCGCGGGCCTCCTGATGGTCGTCTTCAACCTGGTGAGGAGCCTGTTCCGCGGCGCGCCCGCGGGCAACGACCCGTTCGGCGGCGACACGCTCGAGTGGTCGACCACCTCCCCGCCGCCGTCCTACAACTACGCCGTCATCCCCAGGGTGACCAGCCCGTACGCGATGTGGGACCGCGACGACCGGGACGCGGACATCCGCGACCTCGGCGGCGAGGGCGAGCGTGTGCTCGACAAGGGCCACGAGACGCCCGCCTCCAGCGTGCTCGATGCCGACTGGGACGAGATCCTCGAGATGCCCTCGAAGTCGTGGTCGCCGATCTTGACCGCGGCGGCGCTGGCGGCCACGTTCGCGATGCTGCTGACGCGGCACTACGTGATCGCGGCGGTGTGCGCCGGCCTCGCCCTGTTGGTCGTCGGCGGCTGGCACTGGAAGGAGCCGCAGGAGGCATGAGCTCGATGGGTAGCGAGGCCGGAGGCGGAGCAATGGGTTCAGACCGCGGGGCTGGACGCCCCGCGGAGGTAACCCATAGCACCGAGGCCACTAGCGCCGTCTCCGCCTCCTACGCCGCCCGACGGCGGATCTCGTTCCCGCTCGGCTGGTGGGGCGTGATGCTGCTGGTGGCGACCGAGACGGCCTTCTTCGGCACGCTGATCGCGTCCTACTTCTACCTGCGCCTGAAGGCGACGCAGTGGCCGCCGCCCGGCATCGAGGCCCCGGACGTGACGGCTCCCCTGATCCTGACGGCCGTGCTCGTCGCGAGCAGCGTGCCGATGTTCCTGGCCGTTCGTGGGGCGCGGCGCGGCGCGGTCGGCCGGACCTGGCTGATGCTGCTGCTGGCGCTCGCGCTCCAGGCCGCGTACCTCGGCGTGCAGATCCACCTGTTCGGCTCGGACCTCGACAAGTTCAAGCCCGACGAGACCGCGTACGGCTCGATCTACTTCACGCTCCTGGCGGTACACCACCTGCACGTGCTGGTGGGAATCCTCATGGTGGTCTGGCTGCTGGCCCGGCTCGTCTCCGGGTTCACCAACTACCGGCTGATCGCGGTCTCGGCGGTCGCCATCTACTGGTACTTCGTCAGCGTCGCGGCGATCGCCGTCGTCCTGACGCAGATCTCGCCCTCGCTGTGAGCGCCAGGTCGAACCTCCTGCTCTGGTTCGGCGTCCTTGGCGCGCCGGCGGCCTGGACGGTGCAGTTCGTGTTCGGCTTCTGGCTGAACGAGACGGGCTGCAGCCCCGGCGGTGACAGCGGCCTGGCAATCGACGGCCTGACCGTGGTCGCGACGGTGGTGGCGGCCGTGCTCGCGGTGCTGGCCGGGCTGGCGGCCATCCATACCTTCCGGGCGACCCGGGGCGCCCGGGGCAAGGGCGGCTCCGAGGAGCCGCCGCCGAAGGGCCGCGTCCACTTCCTGGCGATCGTCGGGATCGCGATCACGCCGCTCTTCTTCTTCATCATCGTCATGAACGGCGTCGGGGTGGTCCTGCTCCAGAACTGCCACCAGTCATGAGGCGGGTCGCCGCGACGCTCGTGGTGATGCTTGCCGTGGCGGCGCCCGCACAGGCCCAGCCGCGTGGGGGGATCTCGCGCCCGCCGAACGAGAGCTCGCTCTCGCTGCGCGAGCTCGGCGAGCAGCTCTACGCCGGCAACTGCGCGAGCTGCCACGGCGTGGACGGACGCGGAATCCGCTCTCCCCGCCCGGGAGCCGGCGACGTCTTCGGCCAAGGACCGCCGCTCCGCCACGTGGGGGCGCTGGCCGCCGACTTCTACCTGCGCACCGGCTACATGCCGCTGGGCGACCCGTCCGACGAACCGACCCGCCGGCCGGTCGAGTTCAGCCACCGCGAGGTGAGGGCCCTCGTCGACTACGTGGCTTCGCTCGCGCGGGGGCCGGCGATACCCAGCCCGAACCCCGCCGCGGGCAACGTGGCCGAGGGCCAGCAGCTGTTCACGGAGCACTGCGCCGGCTGCCACCAGGCGGCGGCGAAGGGCGGCTTCGTGACGGGGGCGCGCGTGCCGCCGCTCCAGGACGCCAGCACGACGCAGATCGCCGAGGCGGTTCGCATCGGCCCCTACCTGATGCCGCGCTTCCCGAAGTCGCAGATCAGCGACCCGCAGCTCGACTCGATCATCGCCTACGTCCAGTCGACCAAGCACCCGCCGGACCGCGGGGGCTTGGGCATCGGCAACATCGGCCCGGTACCCGAGGGCATGGTCACGTGGTTCATCGCGGCCGTCGCGCTCGTGCTCATGTGCCTCGTGATCGGGGAAAGGCGCCGCTCATGAGACGGCTCTGGCGGCTGCTCGGCTTCCTCGTGCTGTGGATCGCGGGGCGGCGGCGGGAACCGACCGACGAGCCCCCTCCGGTCTCGCAGCGCGCCGAGCTGGCGGTCGTGGCGCTGCTCCTCTGCGCCGCGGGCTGCGCCGTGGCGTTCATCGTCTTCTACGCGATCGAGGGGCTGCCGAGCCACACGCAGTACCTCGGGCTGGCGCTGGGGCTGTGCTTCGCCTTCCTGTCCGCGGCGCTGATCGTGACGAGCAGGCGGCTCGTGCCGATCGAGGACGTCGAGGAGGACTACCCGCAGGAGGATCCCGAGGAGCAGGAGCAGGTCGAGGAGATCGTCCGCGAGAGCGGCAGCCGGATCACCCGCAAGAAGCTGCTCACCGGCGCCGCGGCCGCGGCGGGCGGCGCGCTCGGGCTAGCGGCACTCACGCCGGCGCTCTCACTCGGGCCCGCTCTCGACATCGACCCGCTGCTCCGGACCCCGTGGCGGCGCGGCCGGCGGCTGGTCGACGAGGAGGGCCGCCCGCTGCTGGCGCGCGACATCGAGCCCGGGACCTTCTACTCGGCCTATCCCGACGGGGCGAGCATCGACACGATCGGCGCGCCGCTCGTGGTCGTCCGCATACCGGCGGGCGAGCGGGCCTTCCCGGCGGACCGGCGGAGCTGGGCCGTCGACGGGATCGTCGCCTACTCCAAGGTCTGCACGCACGCCGGCTGCGCCGTGGCGCTGTACCGCAAGCCGACCTACCCGCCGCTGCAGCCGCGGCCGGCGCTCGTCTGTCCCTGCCACTACTCGACCTTCGACCCGGCGCGCGCCGGCAAGGTGCTCTTCGGACCGGCCGGGCGGGCCCTGCCCCAGCTGCCGCTGATGCGCGACCGGCGCGGCGGCCTGCGCGCGGCGGGCAACTTCTCCGGCCCGGTCGGCCCGTCGTGGTGGGGCGTCCGGCTGAAGGGCGCCCGCTCGTGATCAGGCGGGTCGTCGGGGCGATCGACTCGCGCAGCGGCGCGGCGCCCTTCCTGCGCAAGGCGCTCCGCTACGTCTTCCCCGACCACTGGTCGTTCCTGCTCGGCGAGATCGCGCTCTACGCGTTCGTCATCCTGGTCGCCACCGGGATCTACCTGACGCTCTTCTTCGAGCCCAGCCTCAAGGAGACCGTCTACCACGGCAGCTACGCGCCGCTCCGCGGGATGGAGGTGAGCGACGCCTACCGCTCGGTGGTCGACATCTCGTTCGACGTTCGCGCGGGACTGCTCATACGGCAGACCCACCACTGGGCGGCGGACGTCTTCGTCGCGGCGATCGTGCTGCACCTGCTGCGCATCTTCTTCACCGGCGCCTTCCGCAAGCCGCGCGAGGGCACCTACCTGGTCGGCCTCCTGATGCTGATGATCGTGCTGCCCGAGGGCTACCTCGGCTACTCGATCGTCGACGACCTGCTCTCCGGGATGGGGCTGGCGATCGGCTACGCGGTGGCCGAGTCTGTGCCGGTCATCGGGGGCAACCTGGCGCTCCTGCTCTGGGGCGGCGTCTTCCCGGGCGACGCCGCCTTCGAGTCGCGCATGTACATCGCCCACGTACTGATCTTCCCCGTCGTGATCGCGGCGCTGCTGGGCCTGCACCTCTTCCTCGTCTCCTCCCGTCACCACACCCAGTTCGCGCGCCGCGGCCGGGACTCCGAGCGGAGGGTGCTCGGGCTGCCGGCCCTGCCCGGCTATGCGCCGCGCTCGCTGGCGCTGCTCTGCGCGGTCGCCGCCGCCCTGTTCCTGCTCGGCGGACTCGTCCAGATCAACCCGATCTGGCAGTGGGGCCCGTACCACGTGGGTCAGGGGACGAACGGCGCCCAGCCGGACTGGTACCTCGGCTGGCTGATCGGGGCGCTGCGGCTCGTGCCGCACTTCGACCTCGTGATCGGCAGCTACACGCTCGTCCCCAACCCGTTCTGGGGCGGGGCGCTGTTCCCGCTTCTCGTGTTCATCGTCCTCGGCGCCTATCCGTTCTGGGAGCGCCGGCGCAGCGGCGACCGGGCCTTCCACAACGTGCTCGACCGCCCCCGCGACGCGCCCGCCCGGACGGCCTTCGGGGCGGGCTTCCTCACCTGGGTCCTCGTCGTCTTCTTCGCCGGCTCGATGGACCGCGCCGAGGTCACGTTCGGCATCAGCTACCAGGCGCAGGTGTGGGGCTACCGGGCGGCGGTGCTGGTTCTGCCGATCCTGGTCTACGTGCTCGTCAAGCGGGTCTGCCGCGAGCTCCAGAAGGCCGAGGAGATCGAGGCTCTGGGCTCTGAGACATCCAGCCAAGGAACAGCCACGCGAACGCAGCCAGGGTGACGATGCTGCCCTCGGTGAACATGATCGCCCCGCCGATCACCTGGTCGGGGAGCGAGCCGTACCAGCTGTAGAGCGGGTGGGCGGACCAGATGAAGACCATCGCGAGCGCCGAGCCAACCGTTCGCACGGCGAGTATGTAGGCCGCCTTCCAGCCCGTCGTGAACCAGCGCACCCCCGGCAGCGGCTCGATGACCGCGGCCCACATGAGCGCCCCGGTCACGAAGAAGAGCGAGTGCTCGAGCGCGTGCAGCCCGCTGTGCCGCAGCGCCGCCTGGTAGAGGGCGGGCAGGTGCCAGAGGTAGAGGTTGATCGCC
>JBJMLJ010000042.1:0-5130 GCA_045805365.1 Thermoleophilaceae bacterium | reverse complement strand
GCCCGTCCACACCCGGCCGCCCCCGGCGACCGGCGCCGCCTCGGACTTCCCGTCTTCTCCGTGGATCTGACCTGACGGGCTCCACCCGCAATTCCCTGCGAAAGGTCGTGATGCTCAACTCGGCCGATCGTGGGGGCGGCGCCGAGCGGCTCGCAATGACGGTCCTGGACGGCTTCGAGGCGCTCGGCACGGAGACCTGGCTGGCAGTGGGGACGAAGCGCACCGACCACCCCCGGGTCGTGCGGCTCGATGCCAGTCCGTTCGTGGACTACTCGCGTGACCAATCGCCGCGGCGACTGGCGGCGCTCAAGTTGCGCCGGCGTGTCACGCGCTCTCTGGGACTGGAGGACTTCGAGCATCCCTGGAGCCGGCGGGTTCTCGAGATGGCCGGCTCGCCGCCCGACGTGGTCCTCTGCGACAACCTCCACGGCGGCTGGTTCGATCTTCGAGCGCTGCCGGCGCTGTCCAGGAGCCGGCCGCTGGTCCTCCGGCTCGCTGACAGCTGGCCGTTCACGGGTCATTGCGCCTGTCCGCTCGGCTGCGGTCGTTGGGAGACGGGCTGCGGGAGGTGTCCCGACCTCGAGATTCCTCCGGCGATCCGACGCGACGTCACTCGGCTCAACTGGCGACGAAAGCGCCACGCCTTCTCGGGCTCGAGGCTCTTCCTGGCGGCGCCGTCGCGCTGGCTGCTGGAGCGGGCCTCGCGCTCGCTGCTCGCCCCGGCAATCGCGGAGGCACGTGTGATCCCGGGCGCGGTTGACCTGGACGTGTTCAACCCCGGGGACCGGAACGGCACGGGGGAGGCGCGTCGGCTCCTGTACGTGTCGCATGGCGGGGCCGACAACCCCTACAAGGACTTCGCGACGATCCGTGAGGCGGTCGCCCGGCTGCGCGGGCCGGTTGAGCTGACGGTCGTGGGCGGGGCGAAGGCCGCCACCGAGCGGCTGGGGGAGAACCGCGTGATCCGCCACCTGCCGTACGTTGATTCAGCGCCGGAGCTGGCGACGCTCTACCGCAGCGCGGACGTCTACGTGCACGCCGCCCCGGAGGAGAGCTTCTGTCTGACGGCCGCCGAGGCGCTGGCGTGCGGCACGCCGGTGGTGGCCGCGGCGGCCGGCGGCGTGCGTGAGGTCGTCGAGCACGGGCACACCGGCTTCGTCAGCGACCCGGGCGATCCCCGGGCGCTGGCCGACGCGCTCGGCCGACTGAGGCATGAGCCCCAGCTGCGAGCCCGCATGGGGGCTGCCGGTGTGGCGGTCGCGCGCCGGCGATTCGACGGCGAGCGCGTGGTCGCCGAGCTGCACGCCTGGTGCTCGGAGATCGCGCAGCGAGAGGGGGCTCGTCAGCCAGCCGCGGCCGGCGCGAAGCCGTAGGCCTCGGCCAGCTCCGGGTCCTTCTCCGCCAGCTGCTCGGCGAGCTCCACCATCACCTTGCACTGCTTCCAGGTGGCGTCGTCCTGCATCTTGCCGTCGATCATGTGGACGCCGCGGCCGTCGGGGATCGCCTCGATCACCTTCTTGGCGAAGGCGACCTCCTCCGGATCGGGCGAGAAGACCTTCTTGGCGATGGTGATCTGGGCGGGGTGCAGGGACCAGGCGCCGACGCAGCCGAGCAGGAAGGCGGCGCGGAACTGGGTCTCGCAGCCCTCGGTGTCCTTGATGTCGCCGTAGGGGCCGTAGAAGGGGAGGATCCCGGCGCTGGTGCAGGCGTCGACCATGCGGGCGATCGAGTAGTGCCAGGGGTCCTGCTGGGCGGTCGGCCGGGCGGCGTCGGGGTTATCCGGATCCGGGTCCTCGATCACGCGGTAGCCGGGGTGGCCGCCGCCCACGCGGGTGGTCTTCATCCGGCGCGAGGCCGCCAGGTCCGCGGGGCCGAAGCTCATGCCCTGCATCCGCGGGCTCGCCGTGGCGATCTCCTCCAGGTTCACCACGCCCATGCCGGTCTCGAGGATCGCGTGGATGAGGAGAGGCCGCTCGAGCTCGGCCCTGGCCTCGAGCTGGGCGAGCAGGCGGTCGACGTAGTGGATGTCCCAGGCGCCCTCGACCTTGGGGACCATGACCACCTCGAGCACGTCGCCGATCTCGGTGACGAGCTGGGTCAGGTCGTCGAGCACCCAGGGGCTCTCGAGGCTGTTCACGCGGGTCCAGAGCGCCGTCTCGCCGAGGTCGGTCTCCTTCGCTGCCTTGATCAGACCGTCGCGGGCGGCCTCCTTTCGGTCGACGGGGATCGCGTCCTCGAGGTTGCCCAGGAGGATGTCCGTCTGCTTGGCGATGTCCCCGGCCTTGGCGACCATCTTCTCGTTCGAGAAGTCGAGGAAGTGGATCATCCGTGACGGCTTGAAGGGCACCTCGCGGACGGGCTCGGGCGCCCCGATCGCCAGCGGCTCGAAGAAGTGATGTGGGGTTCTCATGCGGCCCGCAACCCTAGCGGCAGCGGGTCGCTCCGGGACCCGTTGCTTGGGTAGACGTGGCGGCGCCACAGGGCGGGTGGCCCATGCCGCTTCGGGCTGCCGGCGCACCGCGCGCCGCAGTCCGAGGCCCCAGCCCCGACGCCGTTGCGAGGATCATCGCTAGGGAATGGGCCTAATTCCGGCCTTCCGTACGATACGCGGCCGCCTTAATGCTCAAGAAAGGACGCATGACAGACGACGGCATCACCACCGACCAGGCCGGGCGCGAGGCTTCGGGCGCGCGGCCATACGGGCGCTACCTCGAGGAGTTCGAGGTCGGCGCCGTGTACAAGCACTGGCCGGCGAAGACGGTCACCGAGGCCGACGACCACCTCTTCTGCCTTCTGACCATGAACCACCACCCGCTGCACATCAACGACGTCTACGCCGCGGAGTCGCAGCAGGGGCGCAACGTCGTGGTGGGTCCGCTCGTCTACTCGCTCGCGCTGGGCATGACCGTGGCGGACATCTCCGGCAAGGCGATCGCCAACCTCGCCACCGAGGAGCTGTCCCATCCGGCGCCGGTCTTCCACGGCGACACGCTGTTCGCGGAGTCCGAGGTGCTCGAGACCAAGGAATCGCAGTCGAAGCCCGACCGCGGCGTCGTCCGCGTGCACACCCGCGTGTACAAGCAGGACGGCACGCTCGTGGCCGAGTTCAAGCGGGCGGTTCTGGTGCCGCGCAGGCCTAGCTAGGCCTCCGGAGGGGTAGGTATCGACCATGGATGGAACCGATTCACAGACCCGGGACCTGATCGCCGAGGCACGGGCGGAGCTCGAGGAGCTCGAGGAGCGCATCAACACCTTGAGGGGCCTGCTCGACCGCGCCGCCGAGGCGGAGGGGCAGGACGGCGCTGCCGCGCCCGAGCGTCGCCCCGAGAGGCGCTTCACGAGAAAGCCGGACGGTCAGGCTTCCGTGGCCCGCTCGGTGGCCTCGCACATGGCGCTCGACGGCTACTCGCGCGAGAACGCCGAGGAGCGGCTACGTGGGACGGTCTCGCGCCGCGAGCTCAGCCGGATCCTGGACGAGGTCTACGGCAGCCGCAGCGCGGCGGTCCGAAGCACCTGAGCCGGGCCTAGAGCTTCCCGACCTGCAGGACCCAGATCACCGCGCGCCCGCCACCGAAGCGGCCGCGCGACATGCCGACTCCGATCCAGCGCATAGCGCGTGTGAGCACGATCGCGCGATGAACCGGCGACCCGAGCCAGCGGCGCAGCGTGCTGCGCACCCCGGGCTTGCGCCCGCTGTGCATGGCGAGCGCCTCGCCGAGCTTGCGGAAGCGGGGGCTGGCCGACACGTGCGCACGGTGGGCGAACAGGTCATGGCCCATCAGCCAGCGCGCGAAGCGCCCCGACGAGCGCCGTAGCGAAGGGGACCGCCGCAGCGACGGCAGGCCGTGGCGCGCCCGGGTGGCGTTGATCTTGCGGAGCATCACGTCGCCCGCGTGACTCCGCCCCTGGGCCTGGGCGGGCAGCGCCAGGATGAGACAGGCGAACAGGCAAGCTGCGGCTAAGCGTCCGGGTCGCATCGGCCCCCTCGTAGTCGGCCTGCGGGGTTAGCTGACGGGCTCCCGAGCTGACCCGGGTCACCGAACAAGACCGGCGATTCGCCCCTACTACCTGGTTCCCCCGTTCGTCCCGGTACGGGCCCGGAACGATTCGGCGTGTTGCGGCCGGAATGTCTACCAGGTGCGCCGGTCGGACGCGGCGAGGAACTCCGCGACCCTGGCGCTCTCGGCCTCGAGAGTCCGGGCGCGGACCCGCTCGAGCCCGCGCCCGACGAGCTCCCGGCGGAGCTCGGGATCCCGCTCCAGGCGCGTCAGCGCCGCGGCGGCGGCGTGGGCGTCTCCGGGGGGCACCAGGAGCGCCGCGCCGTCGGTCGCCTCGGGTACGCCGCCGACGGCCGTCGCCACCACCGGCAGCCCCGCCGCGAAGGCCTCGAGCAGCACCTGCGGCACGCCCTCCGTCCACGAGACGTGCAGGAAGGCGCTGGCCGACCGGTAGAGGTCCATCAGGCCGTCGTCGATGGGCAGGTAGCCGCGCAGCTCCGCGCGGCCGTCGACGCCCAGGTCGCGGAGCCGCTCGCGCAGCTCCTGCTCGAGCGGCCCTTCGCCGCAGACCACCATCCGCCAGCGCGGATCGAGGCGGTCGAGCACGTCGCCGAGCAGGAGCGGGTTCTTCTCCGTCTCGAGCCGGCCGACGGTGAGGGCGGTGAGGGGCTCGGCCCAGGGCCGGGCGGCCGCCTCCGCCGGGTCGGCCAGGTCGGCCTCCCGGACGAGCGAGACCGAGATCGGCAGCAGCCGGGGAGCCCGTGCGTAGTTGCGCGCCAGGGCCGGGCCCACGACGACCGTCCGGCAGCGCCGCGCCAGGAGCCGGTACGCGCCCTCGAGGAGGTCGCCGGCCAGGTGGACGAGGCGGCGCCCCGGATGGCGGCTGCGCACATAGACCGGGAAGTCCTGGCGGACGCCGAGCGCAACGCCGCGCCGGCGCAGCCCCGCCAGCGCGGCGTAGGCGAGGCAGAGCGGATGCGGACCGAGGAGCCAGACGGCGTCGACGTCGTCGAGCAGCCGCCAGAAGCGGCGCAGCGAGCGAACCATCGCCGGAAGCGAGCGCGGGTGGAGGAGATGCGGGTAGTTCGGGAGCGCGGCGAACTCGATCTCGTCCGGCACCCGGTAGTGGGCG
>JBJMLJ010000041.1:0-3510 GCA_045805365.1 Thermoleophilaceae bacterium | reverse complement strand
CCACATCGCCCGGGCCTGCTCGCCGACGAGCGATCCGACCCGGCCGCGCATCTCGTCCGCCGCCTTGTTGGTGAAGGTGATCGCGAGGATCTCGCCCGGCCGCGCCTGCCCGGTCCCGACCAGGTAGGCGATCCGGTGGGTCAGCACCCGCGTCTTGCCGGACCCCGCCCCGGCCAGGATCAGGAGCGGCCCCTCGCCGTGCAGCACGGCGTCGCGCTGGGGCTCGTTGAGCCCCTCGAGGAGGGCATCGGCGGCGACGGTTGCCATGCGCAGCGAGGATAGACCCATGTCCGGGCTGTTCCGCAGGGTGCGGGAGCACTGCGCCGAGATCGCCGAGAGCGCGCTCCATGTGCGCATCGACCTCGGCCGCGCGGGCGGCATCGAGCCCGGCCCGGAGCCGAGCCTTGACTCCGAGCGCCACTACCTCGAGGGCTCGAAGCAGGACGTGGCGACCTACCTGCTCACGCTCGACTCGATCAACTTCGGCTCCGGCTGGTTCCCCACGCTGCGCAAGCGGCCGGGCTGCTCCGGCTACTACACGATCGCCTGGGCCCTGGCCGATCGCTTCCGCGAGCAGGGGCCCTGGAGTCCCGCGGAGCTGCGCCGCCTGGACGGCCCTGCGGTCGCCGCGGTGCTGGGCCAGGACCCCGACCACGAGCTCATGGGGCTATACGCCCGGGCCCTGGGAGACCTGGGCGCCTTCCTGGAGCATCGCGAACCGCTGAAGGCCGACTCGGCCGACGCGCTGGCGAGCGAGCTGGCGAGCGGAATGCCGTTCTTCGACGACCGAGGGTTCTGGAAGCGGGCGCAGATCACGGCCAACGACCTGACCCTCGCCGGCGTCGCCGAGTTCCCCGACATCGACGAGCTGACGATCTTCGCCGACAACCTCGTCCCGCACGTCCTCCGGATGGACGGGGTGCTGGTCTACGACGACGAGCTCGCCGCGCACATCGACGGCGGCGAGCCGCTGCCACGCGGACGCCGGGAGCGCGAGATCCGGGCCTGCGCGGTGCACGCCTGCGAGGCCATCGCGGCCGAGCTGAGGATCCCTCCGCGCGACCTCGACGTGATGCTCTGGAACCGCGGCCAGGAGCCGCGCTACAAGGCGCGGCCGCGGCACCGCACGAGGACCGTCTACTACTAGCTAGCCGCCGACCGGGTCCGGGCCCTGGCGCGGCCGTAGGGGCCGCACCTCGGCGGGGCCCGGCTTGCGGCCGCTCTGCTCGGCGAGCATGTGCTCGACCTCGGTGAGCCGGTCGGAGAGGCCCTTCAGGGCGTCGGCGACCGGGTCGGGCAGGTGCACCCAGTCGGCGTCGGGGCCGGTTGGCCGGCGCCCGTCCACGCGGACCGGGTGGCCCGGGTTGCCGACCACGGTCGAGTTCTCGGGCACGTCGTGGATGACCACCGAGTTGGCGCCGATCTTCGAGCAGTTGCCGACCTCCACCGGGCCGAGGATCTTCGCCCCCGAGCCGATCACCACCCGGTCGCCGATCGTGGGGTGGCGCTTGCCGCGCTGGAAGCCCGTGCCGCCGAGGGTGACTCCCTGGTAGAGCGTCACGTCGTCGCCGATCTCGGCCGTCTCGCCGATCACCACGCCCGCGCCATGGTCGATGAAGAGCGCCCGGCCGATCCGGGCCGCGGGGTGGATCTCGACACCGGTCGTGACGCGAACCACGTTCGCGAGCACCCGCGGGGCGAGCGGCATCCCGGCGTCGTGCAGCGCGTGGGCGACCCGATGCGACAAGAGCGCCTGGACGCCGCCGTAGGTGAGGAGGATCTCGCCCCGGCCGACCGTTCTCGCGGCGGGGTCGCGCTCCTGAGCCGCGGTGAGGTCCTCCCGCAGCTCACGGGCCACGCGGGCGAGGGTGCCTAGCCCGAGCATCGCACTGATGTTACGGAGCGAAGAACGGCGTCGAGATGTACCGCTCGCCCGAGTCGGGCATCACCGCGACGATCCGCTTGCCGCGGAACTCCGGGCGCGACCCCACCTGGATCGCGGCCCAGAGGGCGGCGCCGGCGGAGATGCCGACGAGCACGCCCTCGCGCCGCGCGCTGAGCCGCGCCGTGTCGAGCGCGTCCTCGTCGTCCACCGGGATGATCTCGTCGATCACCTCGCGGTTGAGGACCGCCGGCACGAAGCCGGCGCCGATCCCCTGGATCTTGTGCGGCCCCGGCAGGCCGCCGGAGAGGACGGCGGAGGTCCGCGGCTCGACCGCCACCACGTGCAGGTCGGGGTTGCGCTCCTTCAACCGCTCCCCCACCCCGGTGATGGTGCCTCCGGTCCCCACGCCGGCCACGAAGGCGTCGACCTTGCCGTCCATGTCCCGCCAGATCTCCTCGGCCGTGGCGCGGCGGTGGATCTCCGGGTTGGCCGGGTTCGAGAACTGGTCGGGGATGAAGCAGTCGCCGCGCTCGCCCGCGATGCGCCGCGCGGCCTCCACCGCCTCGTCCATCCCCCCCATCGACTCGACCACCGAGACCTCGGCGCCGTACATGCGCAGGAGGCTCTCCCGCTCCCGGCTCATCCCCTGCGGCATGGTCAGGACCAGCTCGTAGCCGCGCGCCGCGCAGACGAAGGCGAGGGCGATGCCGGTGTTGCCGGAGGTGGGCTCGACGATCGTCGTCTTGCCCGGCTCGATCCGGCCCTCGGCCTCGGCCGCGTCGATCATCGCCACCCCGATCCGGTCCTTGACGCTCCCGGCCGGGTTGTACGCCTCGAGCTTGCCGACCAGCTCGGCGCCGCCGTCCGGCGCCACCCGGGTAAGGCGCGCCATCGGCGTGTTGCCGACAAGGTCGGCGAGGTTCTCGGAGATCGCCCGCGGGGGTGGGGAGACGTCCACGGCAGCGAGCCTACCCTCCATACATGTGGCGGGGACCGGAGCGCCGCTCCCGGGCGAGCAGGCTGCCGCGGGCCCTCGTTTAGGAGCGCGCCGCTAGCTCGTGTAGACGGCGGAGACGCGCGCCCTGGGGTGCTTGCGCTTGCAGTCGCCGCCGCCGGCGCCCGTGCCGCACTTCCAGTGCCCAAGGGTGTAGTAGGTCTGGTAGCCGGCCGGGCCCCCGTGCTTCTTGCCCTTGTGCTTGTTGAGGAACTGGTTCATCAGGCTCTTCGCCTTGCGGCAGCTGACGTGCCCCTTCTTCGACACTCTGAAGTGCCCGTGCGGGGCGGCGTGGATCTTGCCGCACCTCTTCCACGCACTGGCGGCGGAAGTGCCGCTGGCATGAGCGCTCAGCGAGGTCGCGGCGGCGCAGCTGACGAGTAGGAAGACGACCAGGGCGAGACGACGCAAGATGAACCTCCTCGGGGGGACCCAGCCAAGGTAAGCCCGGCTGCCCGGATTTGCCAGCAGTCTTTAACCGCCGCCCGTCATGCGAACATGTGTTCGTGTCGATCAAGGGGGGCGCCTACGCGAGATTCAGGCGAGCCCTGGAGACCGGCAACGTGACGATGATCAAGTCGGCGGCCGCCGAGCTCCCCCGGGTCTCGCTGGCGGACGCCCTGCAGGTCTG
>JBJMLJ010000040.1:0-6967 GCA_045805365.1 Thermoleophilaceae bacterium | reverse complement strand
CGCGATCCGGATGGCCACGTCTGGGAGATCGCCCACAACCCCGGCTTCGGGCTGGCCGACGACGGAAGCGTCCGCATCGGCGGCTGAGACTCGCCCGAGCTCTCAGCGGTACGTGGTCTGGCCGTGCGGGTCCTTGGCGAAGGCCAGCACCTTGGCCGGCTCGATGCGGAAGACCGCGGCCTCGCCCCCGCTCGAGAGGAACACGCCATCGCCGACGTCGAAGTGCCACACGCTGCCGTACTTCGCCTCGATTGCGTCGGCTATCCGCTGCAGGGCGTCCTGGTCGGACAGGCGGACCACGCTCCCCTCGACGACGACGTCGAGACCCTCGGCCCAGGTGTTGTTGCCGGTCGTGAGCGCCACCTTCCGGTTCTGCTCGAGATTGCGGGCCTTCTGCTCGCGCAGGCCGGTGCAGAAGTGCATGGCTTCGTCCTGGAACACGCCGATCAGGGGCGTCACGTGCGGCCGGCCGTCGGCCCGCACCGTGCTGATCCAGTAGAGCTCAGCCTCTTCGAGCACCCTCGCGGCCTCGGACCACGGCGTCGGCCGGCTGTCGGGGGCGCTGAAGCGATGGTCGATGTGTGCTGGCGGATCCGGGTTCATGGTCCAGCCTCCTGGTCGGGTCGGTACCGATACGGACCATCCCCGGGGTCGAGACTCATCGCGCCGGACCAGGCGACCCGAAATTCGGGGTCGCCTGACGAGCGAAAACCGAGGATGCCAAGGAAGAGGGATCGGGATAGTGCTCTGCACATCCCGATCCCGATGACGCCGGCAGCCGAAGGTCTGCAGCCGTCAGGCGACCCCGAAACGCCGACGGCGCCCCGTTAGGGACGCCGCCGACTGAGGGAGGAGAGATACTGCATCACTGCCGGCGCTGGGTATTACTCAGCCGGCAGTCTCACCCCGGGTCCGGTCTCTCCAGCCGGTCGGGGGGAAGCTCAGTGGCTAGGCGACGCCGCCCACCTGCTCCTGGACGCGCTGGACCAGCGTCTCCGCCTGGCCCGATGCCTCGCCGACCTGGCGCTCGACCTCGCGGCGGGCCGTCTTGACCTGACGCTCGGCCTGGCGGCGAGCCGCCTTGACCTGGCGCTCCGCCTCGCGGCGGTTGCGGCGCAGGAAGCGCGTGGTCTGGCTGCGGCTCCGGCGCACCTGGCGCTCGAACTGCGTCCGCGTGCGCTTGACCTGCCGCACCGCGCGGTTGCGAGCGGTGTTGCCACGGCGCTCGAAGCGGCGGAGGTTGGTCGCCACACGCTTGGTGAGCTTGGTCAGCTCGCGCTCGGCGCTCTCGCGGCTCGTGGTGTAGGGCTTCGTTGCGTCCACGACCACGTCGCGCGCGGTGAGGGCCGCACCAACGGGGATCAGGACGGCGCGCTCAGCCTGGGCCTGCACGACGCCGAGCGTCGAGAGCTCGGCCTGCGCGCGGGTCTCCGCCGCCCGACGGGCGGCCTGGCTGCGACGAGCGGCGTTCCGCCGGCGAGTCGCTGCGGCCTTGCGGGCCGTTGCCTTTCGCTGGGTCTCGGTCTGGGTAGCCATTTACTGCTCACTCTCCTTCTCGGATGGGAGGGCTCGGGGATTCTTATTACTTTTAAGCTCGGTAGAAGTATACCGGCGAACACACGTACGTAAACCACCGGTTTCCCCGGGTTACATGCGGGCCTTGGAAGAGGGCCTACGCCGGGGAGGGTGCTGGGGCGGTGCGGGCGACCCAATCCGGCGGCCGGTCCAGCTCGCCGAGGTCGGGAAGCGCCTCCGGCGACTCCCAGACGCGGTTCAGCGCCTCCATCCCGCCCTCGTTCGCCACGGCCTCGCAGAACGCCCGACCGAGCTCGTACTGGCGCATCTTCAGGTCGAGGCCGAGCAGGCGGCCGAGGATGCGCTCGGGCGTCGAGCGACTTCGGCGCCGGCGCTCCATCGCCTCGCGAAGCCCCTCGTAGGCGGGCAGTAGCTTGGGGCCGAGGGCGTCCATGACGTACTCCGCGTAGCCCTCGATCACCGCCATGGCCGCCTGGAGGCGGTTCATCAGGTCGCGCTGCTCGCGGGTCTGGACGAGCGCGGCGAGCCCACCCTCGCGGAAGGCCTCCACGAACTCGGCGGGCCGCGGCAGCGAGGGCAGCCCGCCGGCGGCCCCGGAGTCGATCCGCACCTCGACGGTCTCGAGGTACTCCCGCATCAGCCCGCGTAGGTGGTCGCGCAGCCAGCCGACGCCCTGGAACTGGAAGGCGTGCGTCAGCTCGTGGATGGCGATCCAGCCGAAGAAGCTGTCGCGGTCGACGTCGAGCTCGCGCACCGCCCGCGCGAGGTTGGGCGCGACGTAGAGCAGCCGCGGCGGCCGCTCGGGCGGCAGCAGCGACAGCTCGAACTGGCCGAGCACCCGCGTGGAGGCGTAGCCCAGGACGAGGCCGGCCTCCGCGGCCAGCGTCGCGCCGGCCCCGAGGCGGAGCGCGCCGGCCAGCGGCCCGGCGAAGTCGAGTCGCTTGTCGAGCCGCGCGGCCACCGGGTCGAGCATCTCGGCGAGGTTGTCCAGGTTCACCGACGCCCACTCCGTGCGGCTTAGCAGCTCGCCGGCGGGCACGGGCCCTTCGGGCTCGAGGCCGGTGAACGATGCCACCGGCTCCTGCATCTCCGAGCTAAGGGCGACGAGGTCGACGCCGAGGTCCACGGGCCCGGTCTCGGCTCCGGCCGCGAGGCGCGCGACCTGACGGGCAAGGGACCAGTCGACCATGACACCAAAGCTAGCGAGGAGCGCAGCCGGGGCGTTGGCCCGGCGAGCACCGGAGCATTCCTACAGAGCGGGGAGATCCTGCTCGAGCTCTACGACGGGCGCGAACAGGTCGCCCTGCTCCTCGACCCGCTCGAGCACCTCGTGCGACTCGAACACGAGCGCGTCGGGGTCGCCGGCCTCGACCTCCTCCCAGCTCAGCGGAGTCGAGACGGTGGGCCGCTCGCGCGCGCGTAGCGAGTAGACCGCGACGGTCGTCTTCTTCTCGTGGTTCTGGCTCCAGTCGATCAGGACCTTGCCGCGGCGGAGCTCCTTCCGCTGGACAGAGACGACCAGCTTGGGGTGCCGACTCTCGAGGTGGCGCGCCAGCGCCTGGGACAGGGGCCGGACGTCGTCGTAGGTGACGTCGGTGTTGAGCGGCACGTAGAGCTGCATGCCCTTCGAGCCCGAGGTCTTGGGGAACGACTGGAGGCCGAGCGGCTCGAGCACCTCGCGCAGCAGCAGGGCGACCTCGCAGCACTGCTCGATCGTCGCCGGCTCGCCCGGGTCGAGGTCGAAGGCCATCGTGGTCGGCCGCTCGATCCGGTCGACCTTGGAGAGCGAGGGATGCAGCTCCAGGTCGGCGAGGTTCGACGTCCAGACCAGGGTCGCCAGGTCGTTGCAGAGGCAGAAGTCGATGTCCTTCGACTCCATTCGGATCTGGGCCGTCTCGACCCAGTCCGGTCGGTGGTCGGGGCACTGCTTCTCGTAGAAGTACGCGCCGCCGATGCCGTTCGGGTAGCGCTTGAGCGTGAGCGGGCGGTCGCGCAGGTGCGGCAGCAGGACCGGCGCCACGCGCGTGTAGTAGTCGATCACCTGGCCCTTGGTGAACCCGACCAGCGGGTACATGACCTTGTCGAGGTTGGACAGCGAGAGCTGGCGGCCCTCGACCTCCACCTCCACCCTGGCCGGGCGGGCCACCTAGGACTTGGCGGTGGTCTTCTTCTTCGCCGGCGCGCGCTTGCGGGCGGGCTTCTTCTTCGGCGCGGCCCGCTTGCCGCCGCCCTGGCCCTTGGCGCCGGCGATGCTCGCCTCGAGCGCCGCCATGAGGTCGGGGACCTCCTTCGGCTCCTCGGTCGGCGCCTCGATGACGATCTCCTCGCCGTCAGCCTTGCGTTCGATCATCTCGAGGACGCGCTCGCGGTACTCGTCCTTGTAGCTCTCGGGCTCGAAGTTCTCGGCCAGCGAGTCGATCAGCTGCTGGGCCATCTGGAGCTCCTTCTGGCTCGTCTTGGCCTTGCCGTCGCTCGGGAACTCGTCGAGCTTCTCGGGCGAGATGACCTCGTCCGCGAAGAGCATCGTCTCCATCGTCAGCACGGAGTCCTTGGGCCGGATCGCCACCAGGTACTCCTTCGTGCGGAGGACGACGCGGCCGATCGCCACCTTGCCCGACTCGCTCATCGCGTCGAGCAGCAGTCGGTAGGCCTTGTCCGCGCCCGTATCCGGGACCAGGTAGTAGGGGTGGTCGTAGAAGATCGGATCGATCTCCTCGAGGTCCACGAACGCGACGATGTCGACCATCCGAGTCTTCTCGGGCTGGATCGACTCGAGCTCCTCGGGAGAGATGACCACGTAGCGGTCGGGCCCGATCTCGTAGCCCTTTACGAGGTTCTCGTAAGGGACCTCCTCGCCCGTGCGCGGATTTACCCGCCTCTGCTGGATTCGCTGCTTGTCTTCCTGGTCGAGCTGGTGGAAGCGCACGGTCTTGCGCTGGACCGCGCTGAAGAGCTTGACGGGGATGTTGACCAGCCCGAAGCTGATCGCCCCGCTCCAGATGGCACGTGGCATGGTCCCCAAAAGTTACTCATAAGCCCCTGAGAGGCCTTTTCAGCGGGCGGAAACTTGCGGCTCGCGGGCCACTTCGGCGGGGTCGACGTCGGGCCTCAGGCCCTTGAACGAGGGGGCCCGTAGGGTGCCGCTCTTGGTCCATTCGCGAAACTCGACGTGGGCCACGAGCCGGGGCTCGACGAAGATCGTGTCCTTCGGCGGCTGGCGGCCGTCGAACGGGCTCTCGTCCCGTTCGAGGGCTGTCAGCTCCTTCGAGAGGATCCCGAGCGTCTGCTCCCTGAAGCCGGTGCCCACCTTGCCGGCATAGCGCAGCCCGCCGTCGTCGTGGTAGCCGACGGCGAGGGCGCCGACGCGGCCGCGACGCCTGCCCTCCCCCTGCACGTAGCCGCCGATCACGACGTCCTGGCTGACCACGTTCTTGATCTTCAGCCAGTTGGAGCTCCGCCGGCCGGCCTCGTAGGGGGAGTCGAGCCGCTTGGCGACGATCCCCTCGACCCCGAGCTGCTTCGTGGCGTCGAGCAGGGCCTCCCCGTCGCCCTCGTGGTGGGCCGGTGTCCGCCAGCAGGGGCCCTGGAGCTCGAGCTCGCGCAGGACGCGGCGGCGCTCGGCGTAGGACAGGGCGGTGGTCGTGTGCCCGTTCAGGTAGAGCAGGTCGAAGATCACGTAGGTCGCGGGGATGTCGCGCATCCGCCGCCTGACCGCGGAGTCCGAGGCCAGGTGCATCCGCGACTGGAGCCGCTCGAAGCTGGGCCGGCCCTCCTCGTCGAGAGCGACGACCTCGCCGTCGAGCACGATGCGGGACGCGCCCAGCTCCCGGGCCAGCTCGCGCAGCTCCGGGTAGCGCGGGGTGAAGTCGCTGAAGTTGCGGCCCTGGAGCGTCAGGTGACCGTGGTCGACGAACATCACCGCGCGGATGCCGTCCCACTTGACCTCGTAGCCCCAGGAGCCGTCGTCCCTCGGGAGGGCGCCGGGCTTGGCCTTCATAGGCGCGATCCGCTCGGGGAAGGGCTCGTAGTCGGGCTCCTCGGGCGGGTCCATGCGATGGATCATCCAGTCGTCGCCGCGGGTCTGGAACAGGGCGTACCTGCCCTTGACCCGGTCGCCGTGGAAGACGGCGATCACCTCGTTCTCGCGGAACTTCTCGGCCTCGTACGTCCCGCGGTCCCAGATGTCCATCGTTCCCGCCCCGTACTCGCCCTTGGGGATCTCGCCCGCGAACTCCAGGTACTCGAGCGGGTGGTCCTCGGTGTGGACCGCCAGGCGGTTCTCGTCCGGATGCTCGGGGATGCCGCGCGGCAGCGCCCACGACGCCAGCGCGCCTTGGTGCTCGAGCCTCAGGTCCCAGTGCAGGCGGGTGGCGTCGTGCTGCTGGACGACGAAGCGGGCCCCCTCGCCGGGTTCGCCGTCGCCCCGCGGCTCGGGGGTGCGCTCGAAGTCCCGCTTCTGCTCGTAGCGCCCTAGCTTCTTCGCCATGCCCTCCATTTTCACGATCGGCCACTCGACCCACGAGCTCGACGAGTTCCTCGGCCTCCTCGAGCGCGCGGGGATCGAGCTGCTGGTCGACGTCCGCCGCTACCCGAGCTCGCGGCGCCATCCCTGGTTCAACGGGCCCGAGCTCGAGCGCTCGCTTGCCGCGGCCGGGGTCGGCTACCGACACGCCGAGGCGCTCGGCGGCCGCCGTGACCCCGCGCCCGACTCGCCGAACGGCGGCTGGCGCGTCGGGCAGTTCCGCGGCTACGCGGACCACATGGCCTCCACCGAGTTCCGGCAGGCGGTCGACGGCCTGGTCGCGGAGCCCCGCACGACGGCCGTCATGTGCGCCGAGGCCCAGTGGTGGCGCTGCCACCGCCGCCTGCTGTCGGACGCGCTCGTGGCCCGCGGCGTGGAGGTCGTCCACCTGGACGCGCGCGGCGGCTCCGAGCCGCACGCGCTGACCGACTTCGCAGTGATCGACGAGGGGCGCGTCAGCTATCCGCCCGCCCAGGGCGAGCTCCTGGTCTAGCTAGTCGTTCATGCCCCCTATACGAACGGGGGGCGGCGGAATCGACGGTCAGGCGAGCGGAGTCTCGTCGATCGACGCGTTCAGCCCTTCGATCGATTCGAAGACCTTCACGGCGCCGGCGTCGCGGAGCTCCTGCTCCGAGAAGCCGCCCGTGAGGACGGCGACGGTCGGCACGTCGGCGCGGGCCGCCGCCTCGCAGTCGAAGGTGGAGTCGCCGACCATCACGGCCTCGCCACCGCCGGCCTTGTCCACCGCGGCGGCGACGAGGTCGGGTTCGGGCTTGGTGGTCTCGACGTCGTCCGAGGTCGTCCAGCCGTCTGCGGCCTCGCGCGCGTCGAGCAGGTCGATGTAGTGGTCGACCTCCTCGGCCTTGGCGGAGCTCGCGAGCACGACCGCGTGGCCGCGCTTCTTGAGGT
>JBJMLJ010000039.1:0-2352 GCA_045805365.1 Thermoleophilaceae bacterium | reverse complement strand
GAGGCGAGCCCCGGGGCGGGATGGACCGGCTCGCCACCGGCCTGGCGGCGGAGCTGACCGGGATCTCGCAGCGGACGATGGAGATGGCCGTCGACTACGCGCGCGAGCGCAAGCAGTTCGGGCGGCCGATCGGCTCCTACCAGGCCGTCTCGCACGCCTGCGCCCAGATGCTGCTCGAGACCGAGGGCGCGCGCTCGACGACCTACTGGGCGGCCTGGTGCGCGGACGCCGAGCCCGAGACGCTGCCGCTCGCGTCCTCGATGGCCAAGGCCTACGCCTCCGACGCCGGCTGGAACGTGACGGCCTCTGCCCTCCAGGTGCACGGCGGGATCGGCTTCACCTGGGAGCACGACCTCCACTTCTTCCTCAAGCGCGCCACGGCCGACGGCCGGCTGTACGGCTCCGCTCGCGACCATCGCGAGCGCGTCGCCGAGCTGTCGGGCCTCTCGCGCGAGGCCGCCGCCGCTGCCGGCTAGCTAGCGCTTGCTGGTGAAGGCCGCCACCAGCGGCGCGAGCACGCCCTGCTTCTCGGGCTTGGGCGCCGGCGTCGTGGCGGGCTCCGGGCGCGGCGGCTCGGCCACCACGTGCGTGACCTGCGATCCACCCGTCAGCTTCTCGACGCGGTGGGGGAGGTCCACCTGGAGCCACTTGGAGACGCCGGTGGGCAGCGTCGAGATGACCACCTCGTCGTAGCGGCTCGGGTCCCAGGCCTCGTGCACGGCCGCGATCGCATCGTGGTCGCCCACCTTGCCCTCGACGTCGAGGCCGGCCTCGCGCATGGCCGCCAGCGCCGACTCGAGCCTCTCTTGCGCCGCATCGCGGCCGACGGAGCCGGACGCGGGTGCCGGGACGAGCAGGGTGAACGCGCACGTGTCCCTCGAGGCACGTTCCTTCAGGGCGCCGATCAGCTCGGGAGCATCGGCCGTGACGTTCGCGACGACCAGCACGTTGAACTTCCAGGCCATCGGACCTCCTCTCTGGCTCTCCTAGCCAGAGTACTACCGCGACAGGCGGCCGCCTATGAACTGCGTGACCCCGGCGATCCGCTGGCGGATCTCCGCGAACCCGCGCGCCTCGAGCTCGTGCACGAGCTCCTCGCGCTCGAACAGGTGGGCGCCGCTGCTGATCGCCGTGAGCCTCTCGGCCGTCCGCAGGGGAAGGGTCCGTCCGCGCACGCTGGTGAAGAGCGCCAGTCGCCCGCCCGGGGTCAGGACGTCGGCCATCCGGTCGAGCGCCCGCATCGGGTCCGCGAACAGGTGGAAGGCGGCGAAGCAGCAGACGGCGTCGAAGCTCCGCGGCCGGAACGGCAGCTCCTGGGCGTCGCCGCGCACGTAGGCGACGTCGACCCCGGATTCGGCCGTGTCGCGCACCGCCGTGGTGAGCATCGTCTCCGAGACGTCGATCCCGACCACGAGCCCCGGGTCCCCGACCGTCGCGGCGAACCCGCGGCTGAAGTTGCCGGTGCCGCAGGCGACGTCGAGCACTCCGTCGCCGGGAGAGAGTCCAAGCAGGAGCCGCGCGATTCGGTGCTCGTCGGCCATGCCGGGGCCGAAGACGCCCTTGGCCATCCGCCCGAAGGCGGGCCGCCACCAGCGCTCGTAGACGCGCGGGACGGCACCGCTGAGCATCGCGTTCTGGATCCATCCGGTCGAGCGCGGCTCGGAGGGGCCGAGGAGGTCGAGGTAGCCGGCTTCCGAGAGCTCTGCGTTCTCGCGCGCTACCGGATCCAGCAGCGGGAGCGCGCGCTCCAGCGAGGCGTCAGCCACCCTCGCCGGGGTAGCTCGGCAGCCCGTGCTCGTGCTCCTGGATCGGGCCGCGCCGCTCGGACCCGTACGCCAGCTCGTCGAGCCGCGCGATCTCGCGCTCGCCCTCGACGCGGGCGGGATGCTCGGTGGGCAGGTCCTGGATCAGCGTCCTGATCCGGTTGCGGATCTGGAGGGCGAAGTGCGGGGTGGAGGCGCCCATGAGCTGACGAACGTCCTCGAGTGTGGGCTCACGCGAAAGGCGGTCGGGCTGCTCGTACTCGCTCATCGGCGTGCCGGAGCCTATTAGGGCGCGTTGGCCTGCACCGGCACCAGCTCGGTGATCTGGTCGAGCCGGGCCTGCTCCTTCACCGAGACCGCCTTGTCGTCGCCCAGGATCCAGACGCGGTTGTAGACCGCTGTGTCGGGGCTGCCCTCGTAGCCCGGCTGCACGCTGAGGAAGTACTTCTCGAGCGACGCTGGCAGGGAGTCGGACTTGTCGGTGAGGAGGAGCGGGGCGAAGACGCCCTTGGTGGCGAGCGAGGCGGCGGAGGCCGAGTCGAGCGGCCGGTTCGTGTTGGCGAGCGTGAAGTTGTAGCCCGGCACCACG
>JBJMLJ010000038.1:0-2178 GCA_045805365.1 Thermoleophilaceae bacterium | reverse complement strand
GTACTCGAGATGCGTGGACGCGCGCGGGACGACGACCATCGAGTCGACTCCCGCCTTGCGCCAGCCGTCGAAGCCGGTCTTCTCCTCGCGCTGCGGATCCGGCCCCTGGCTGGGTGAGTGCGGCTGCGGCTGGATCGAGAAGGAGTCGCTCATCATCCAGTAGGGCTCCACGTTGAAGCCGTACTCCGACTGGACCCCGAGGCCCGGAACCACCGGCTTGACGTCTACGTTGAACATGTCGTTCTTCCCGGCCGTCAGCTTGTCGAGGGCGACGACGGCCTCCACGCGCTTGTCGATCCCCTGCACGTAGGACACGGCCGCGGCGCCGAGCGAGTGGCCGATGATCGCTACCTTGCTCGTCCGGCCGGGCGTGACCGTTCGCGTGTCGGGGCGCCTGTCGATCAGCCGCCAGAGTGGGTTGAAGGCGTTGACGTCGGCCGAGCCGGCCGCCGGGTTCTTGTAGGGGCGGTCGGGCGTCGAGAGCAGGAAGTCGAGGGCGTCCTCGGTCCCGTAGACGAAGTTGGAGGTCTGCTGGAAGGGAACACCCGGGCAGCCGTTCTCCTCTAGCGGCGCGGGCTTCGCCGTCGGGTCGCACCAGGGGATGTCGGCCTGCGGCCCTTGGTGAGGAAGCGTCTCGCTGGTGCCCTGGCCCTGCACGTCGTAGGTGATGACGACGTAGCCGCGCTCGGCCAGGTCCTCGGCCAGCCACTCGTACATCTTCTCGGAGCCCTGGATCGACCCGGTGGTGATCACGACCGCGGGGAAGGGCCCCTTGACGCCCGGCAGCGGCCCGTAGACGTCGCCGCGAAGCAGCGCGCCGTAGCGGTTGGTGAAGGACACGGCGAACTTCTGGCCGCGGCGGCCGTTCCAGTCCTTGCGGTACGGGTTGCCGCCGTTCCAGCCGGGGAACCACTGGCCGGGATCGAGGATCGGCCGGGTTGGGTTGGCCGCCTGGTCGGCGACCTGCTGCAGGTACTCGGGGGTGACCTTGCCGTTCTGGGCCTGGATGTACTTCGGAGTGAGCTGGCCGTCCGGCGCGGTCTGCCGCCCGTAGGCGTCCAGCATGTTCTGGTTGTCGCGCTGGATGTACTCCGCCGTGCCCGGCTTGGGGCCGGCGGCCCAGCCGGCGTCTGTGATGCCGAGCGTCACGGCGATCGCCGTGAGCGCCCACAGCGCTCTCCTCCGCCTGCCCATCCGCCGGGCAGACTGCCAAACGGCGCCGCCTAAATCAAGACAGAACTGCGGCGGTGTCTCAGGAAGCTCCGCTCGGCCTCGTTGTCCGTGCTCGCGAGAGCGGCCTCGTAGGCCTCGGCGGCCTCCGCGCCCCGACCCAGCCGCCTGAGCAGGTCGGCGCGCACGGCGTGGAAGACGTAGTAGCCGCCGAGGTCGAGCTCGTCGACGACGGCCAGCGCCGCGTCGGGCCCCTCGACCTCGGCCAGCGCGACCGCGCGGTTGAGGGTCACGACGGCCGTGGGCGCGAGCTCGAGCAGCTGGTCGTACAAGCGCAGGATCTGCCGCCAGTCGGTGTCGGCGGCGGTCGGCGCGTCGCTGTGGACCGCGTTGATCGCCGCCTGCACCTGGTAGGGACCCGGGCGGTTCCGGCGGAGGCAGCGGCGGACGATGGCCTGCCCCTCGTCGATCAGGCCGCGATCCCAGAGGCTGCGGTCCTGGTCGGCCAGCAGGACGAGATCTCCCCCGGGGCCGGTGCGCGTGGCCCGCCGCGACTCGAGCAGCAGCACCAGCGCCAGCAGGCCCATCACCTCGGGCTCATCGGGCATCAGCTCGGCGAGCAGCCGGCCCAGGCGGATGGCCTCGGCGCAGAGGTCCTCGCGTACCAGTCGCTCGCCGGAGCTCGCCGTGTATCCCTCGTTGAATATGAGGTAGACGACCGCGAGCGCGGCCCCGAGCCGCTCGGGCAGGTCGGCCTCAGTCGGCACGCGGTAGGGGATGTTCGCGTCGCGGATCTTGCCCTTGGCACGCACCAGGCGCTGCGCCATCGTCGGCGCGGGCACCAGGAAGGCGTCCGCTATCTCCGCCGTCGTCAGTCCGCCGAGGAGCCGCAGCGTCAGCGCCACCTGCGCCGGCTGGCCGAGGGCCGGGTGGCAGCAGGTGAAGATCAGGCGCAGCCGGTCGTCGTCCACCGGGCCCCTCTCCTCCGGAGGCTCGCCCTCGGCGTGG
>JBJMLJ010000037.1:0-3521 GCA_045805365.1 Thermoleophilaceae bacterium | reverse complement strand
GACCGGGACGGCCTCGAGGCCGCGATCAACGAGGCGGACAAGCTCGATCTCGTCGATCCGGAGACCTTGCGGAGGGCGCTCGACTCACGCGCCGGGGAGCGCGGGGTGCCGATGCTGCGCAGGACGCTCGACCGCCGGACCTACACCATGACCGACACCGAGCTCGAGCAGCGGTTCTTGCCGATCGCTCGCAGGGTCGGGCTCGACAAGCCGGACACGCAGGCGTGGGTCAACGGCTTCCTCGTCGACTTCTTCTGGCCCGACCTGGGGCTGGTGGTCGAGACCGACGGGCTTCGCTACCACCGAACCCCGGCGGAGCAGGCCAGGGATCACGTGAGGGACCAGACCCACCTCGCGACCGGGCTGACGCCGCTCCGCTTCACGCGGGCGCAGGTGCGCTACGACCCTCCCCACGTCGAGGATGTCCTGGCCAGGGTCGCCCGCCGACTGCGCCGGTAGCCTCAGCCGGGATGGCGGCGGAGATCATTGACGGCAAGGCTGTGGCCGCGGGCGTGCGCCAGCGGGTCGCGGGCGAGATCGACCGGCTGGGCGAGGAGCACGCCCTCAAGCCCGGCCTCGCGACCGTCCTCGTCGGCGACGATCCCGCCTCACACGTATACGTCCGCATGAAGCGCGAGGACAGCGCCGAGGTCGGCATCGAGTCCTTCCACCACGAGCCCGGCGGCGACGTCTCGGCGGATGACCTCGCCGCGCTGCTGCAAACGCTGAACGCCGACGAGCGCGTCCACGGGATCCTGCTCCAGCTGCCGCTGCCGGATCACCTCGACGACGCCGAGATGACCGCGCTCATCGACCCGGCCAAGGACGTCGACGGGCTGACTCCGGTGAACGCCGGCCTGCTGACGCAGGGCGGCGAGGGACTCGTGCCCTGCACGCCCGCCGGCATCATGGAGCTGCTGCGTGGCGCGAGCGTGGAGCTCGACGGCGCTCGGGCCACGGTCCTCGGCCGCTCGCAGCTGGTGGGGAAGCCCGTCGCCGCGCTGCTGCTCGCCGCTAACGCGACGGTCACCCAGTGCCACTCGAGGACGAAGAACCTGGCGGAGGTCTGCCGGCAGGCCGACGTGCTCGTGGCGGCGGTCGGCAGGGCGAAGCTGGTCACCGCGGACATGGTCGGCGACGGCGCGGTGGTCATCGACGTGGGCACCAACCGCACCGACGACGGTCTCACCGGCGACGTGGATTTCGAGGCCGTCAGCCAGAAGGCGAGCAAGATCACGCCCGTGCCCGGCGGCGTCGGGCCGATGACCCGGGCGATGTTGCTCTCGAACACGGTCAAGGCCGCCCGGCGGCTGCTCGAAGCGGAGCCCGCGGGCGCCGCACGCCGCTAGTCTCCGGCCGCGATGGATCTGCGAAGGCTGCGCGCGGGCGAATGGATCGTCGCCCTCTCCGGCGCGGTGCTGCTGGTGTCGCTGTTCCTGCCCTGGTACGAGCAGACGCTCTACTGCGGCTACCGCGGCTGCCCGCCCCGCAAGCTGATGGCGTGGGAGGCGCTCGCGGTGAATGACGTCATCCTCGCCGCGATAGCCGGAGCGGCGATCGCGGTCTTCGTCGCCGCCCTCAGCCAGCGCGTGCCGGCTGTCCCGATAGCGCTCGAGGCGATGGTGACCCTGCTGGGCTTCGTCGCGGTGGTCCTCGTCCTGGTGCGGGTCGTCTGGCTGCCGGACGTGGCGGACGGGCGCGAGTGGGGGCTGTACGTCGGTCTCGCCGGCGCACTGGGGGTGGCGGCCGGCGGCTGGCTCGGCCTCCGTGACGAGCGAACGCACGCGCCGCCGCGACCCGAGCCCGACCCGTTGCCGGCGCCGCGGCCATGACCTTCGCCCGGCTGAGAACGGCGGATTGGCTGGCCATGGTTGCGGCGCTTGCGCTCCTGATGATCATGGCGACCGACTGGTACTCGACGGTCGAGGGCGATCAGGCGAGGAAGATCGAGAACAACACGCCGGGCAACGCGCCCGGCGAAGCCGGCCAGGACCTCCGCGACTACAAGAACCAGGCGCGCATCGTCGCGGAGAGCCAGGAGCGCAACGCCTGGCAGGAGAAGGGGCTGATCGACCGGGTCATTCTGATCACCCTCCTGGCCGCCATCGCCCTGGCGATCGCGTCCGGGTTCCTGAGGGCGGCGGGCAAGCGCTTCGAACCTCCGCTCACGCCGAGCTCGCTCGCGGCCATAGCCGCGGGGGTGGGCGCGCTGCTCCTGACCTACCGGATCGTGCAGGAGCCGGGTATCGACAGCTTCTCGACGATCAAGGCCGGCGCCCCGCTGGCGGTCGCCGCGCTCGGCATCCTCACGTTCGCCGGGTCGCGTGGGCTGAAGCACGAGGAGGAAGGCGAGCCCTTCCGGCCGCTGCCCGAGCCGACGCCGCCCGAGCCGGCGCCCGAGTGAAGCCCGGCCTCGAGCGCCAGGACGAGTTCGAGGTCGATGCGCGGCTGCTCACCGACGTGGGCGGCACCATCGGCGCCAAGGTCCTCTCGACGCCGGCGATGATCGCGATGATGGAGCGCAACGCCTCGATCCTCGCCTTCGAGAACCTCCCGGAGGGCAAGGCGACGGTCGGCTTCGAGGTCTGCGTGAAGCACGTGGCGGCCGCGCCCGAGGGCGCCCGCTGCACCGTGCACGCCCGGTTGAACGAGGTGGTCGAGGAGCGCAAGCTGCGCTTCGACGTCGAGGTCAGGGAGGGGGACCGGACGATCGGCGTCGGCACCCATGAGCGCCGCGTGATCGACCGCCAGGGCTTCGGATAAGAAGAGGGGCGCCCTCCCGGCGCCCCTCCCTTGCTCTGGCAACGACGCCTTGCGGGGCGCCGAAGTCCTTAGGCCTGGGCGGCTGCCTCGGGCTCGGGGACGAGACCGAGCTGCTGGAACATCCCCAGCGCGTCCCAGTTGCCCCAGGCCTCCACGACCTGACCGTTGTCGATCCGGTCGATGCCGATGCCGGTCACGGTGCTCGTCTTGCCGGTGGGCGCCACACCCATGAGCTCGCCCTGATGGGTTCCCCCGCCCACCCAGCGGGTTACGACCTTGTCGCCCTCGGCGATCTGGTCCTCGATCGTGAACTCAAGGTCCGGGAAGGCCTCGCGGTACATAGCGATCACCTTCTTGAGACCCTCGCGGCCCTCTTCCCTGAACGGGTTGTAGGGGTCGTGGTCGACGGCATCGGGCGCGACGACGTCGTCGAGCTCCGCGGGGTCGGCGCCATTGAAGACGTCGAAGACGGCCCGCGCGACGGCCTTGTTCTTGTCGGACATGGGGGGTCCTTCCAGGACGGGTGCGAATCCACTTTTGACACTACGCCTACCCACCCAGACGGTCAAGCAGGGAAAATGCCTGTTTCATGGCGACGAGCAGCGACGTGACCCCTGTGTCAGAGCTCGAGCTTCCGCGGCTCGACTACCTCGACCCGGAGCTGCGCGGCGACCGCTTCCACGAGGTCATGCTGAAGCTCGCGGACGAATCCTGGCTGGCCAAGTGGGACCTCGGCTACTTCGTGCTCGACAGGGAGG
>JBJMLJ010000036.1:0-1850 GCA_045805365.1 Thermoleophilaceae bacterium | reverse complement strand
GGAACGATGGCCACGCGCGTGCCGAGCTGGGACGGCGTGCCGCTCGACGTGAACGTGACCTTCCCGCCCGCCTCCCAGAAGGGTCCCTACCCGCTGATCATCGCCCTGCACGGGTGGCCGTTCAACAAGGAGTCGACGCTGGTCGACGCCAACCCCACGGAGCTCGCCCCGAAGGGCTACGCGGTGATGAGCTACAGCGCCCGCGGGATGGGGCTGTCGTGCGGTCTCGCCCCGTCGCGGACCGGCGCCGGTTGCGCGCGCGGCTGGGTCCATATCGCCGACGCGCGCTTCGAGGCCCGCGACGCCCAGTACCTCGCCGGGCTGCTGGCCGACGAAGGCCTGATCAAGGGGCAGAAGATCGGCGTGACCGGCTCGTCCTACGGGGGTGGCCAGTCGTTCATCCTGGGCGTCCTGCGCGACCGGACGATGGCGCGCGACGGCCGCCTCGTACCCTGGCGGAGCCCCAAGGGCAAGCCGATGCGGATCGCAGCGGCGGCGCCCAGGATCGGCTGGACCGACCTCACCTACGCCCTGGTCCCGAACGGCGAGACGGTCGACTTCCACTCGCGCAACCCGTACGGCGACTCGCGCATAGGCGTGCCCAAGGCCTCCTGGCTCGACACGCTCTACAACATCGGCAAGCCGCTCGCCTACTACGCGCCGGAGGGAGCCGACCCGGAGGCCGACATCACCGGCTGGAACAAGTTCATCCGCGCCGGCGACCCGTTCGATCCGGCCAAGGCGGGCGCTCTCGTCCGCGAGTTCAAGCGCCACCGCTCGTCCTACTACTTCCAGGACGGCCTGCCCGCCTCGCGCCGCGAGACCCCGGCGCCGATCCTCGCCTACAACGCCTTCACCGACGACCTCTTCCCCGCCGACGAGGCGATCCGCCTCTACAACCTCGAGCACGCGGTCTACCCGGGCGCCGAGATGTCGATGCTGTTTGCCGACGGCTTCGGCCATGCCCGCGCCAGCCTCACGGCCACCTCCCCCGGCTGGACCGACGCCCGCGGAGCATTCTTCGACCACTACCTGCTCGGCAAGGACCCCGGCTACCGGCCGCTCGGCGTCGAGACCTACACGCAGGGCTGCAACGGCCAGCCCGTCGAGGGGCCGTTCCGGACCCGTAGCTGGCGAGCTCAGCATCCGGGCGAGGTCGACGCGTCGTTCCCGGGGGCCCAGAGCTTCGACGGAAACGGCGGCAGCCAGGCCACCGCCAGCGCGGTCGACCCGAACCAGAACGGCGGCTTCGCCGGCAGCTGCCGGACGGTCGACGCCGCGCGCGACGCCGACACCGCGAGCTACTCGCTGCCCACGGTCACCGGCTCCGGCTACACCCTCCTCGGCGCTCCGACGGTGGTGGCCACGGCTCGGACCGGCGGGCCCTACCCGCAGATCCAGGCGCGGCTCTGGGACGTCTCGCCCGAGGGCAAGCAGACGATGGTCACGCGCGGCGCCTACGCGCCCGACCCGGCCGCGAGCGGCCGGCCGATCCTCTTCCAGCTGCACCCGAACGGCTGGCACTTCCTCGCGGGCCACGTCGCCAAGCTCGAGCTGCTCGGCCGTGACTCGCCCTACGGTCAGGCATCGAACACGCCCTTCCGCGTCACGCTCAGCAGGCTGCGGCTCGAGCAGCGAGTTGCCGCCGAACCTGACCCGCACGCGGACCCTCCCCGTCCGGCGCAGGCGCCAGCGGACCCGGAAGTGGCAGGTCGAGCGCACCCGCGCGCGCTTGCGGGCAAGGGTGCGGCGGCCGCGCGTGGCGCGGATGGTGACCCTGACGCGGCAGCCGTCCGGCCGCGCGATGCCGCCGGGCAGCACGATCCGGCCGGAGGTGCGGAACCTGAACG
>JBJMLJ010000035.1:0-6310 GCA_045805365.1 Thermoleophilaceae bacterium | reverse complement strand
GAGGACTTCAGCGAAGAAGTGCGCTTCACCGGCGGCTAGCGCCGGCTCTGCGACAAACAACGTCAAGACCGTGAACTCGGTCTGGCCCGGCGCGCCGCGGCACTACCGTCGTCGGATCGAGCGACTGATCAATCGGCGGCAGCGGGCGGCTCCTGCGGATCCAGGTCAAGTCGTCCACACAGGCGGTCAGGACGCCGAGCGGGAGCCGGCGCAGTGTTGTGGCTCTGGTGACTAGTGGCGGCAATCGGAGCTGGACCGGGATCAACAAGCGGCTCGACCCGTCGCGCTTCGACTATCTCTTCGCGCTCACGGGCGACGGGCGCAGATGGTTCATCCCGTCCAGCGCGCTGGAAGCTCGGAACGCCATCTCCCCGGGCGGGCCCAAGTACGCCGAGTACGAGATCGAGCCCGGGCGCGCCATCGACCCTCTGGTCCATGGCGACCGGGCGACTCTAGAATCGGCAACCGCCTCGGGGGAGTATCCAAGAGGTCAAAGGACGGCGGCTGTAAACCGTCTGGCACTGCCTTCGCAGGTTCGACTCCTGCCTCCCCCATTCCGACCGCGCCCCGGCTTCCCGGCGTCGAAGTACGACCGGAAGCCCGGGCAGGCCGGTGAGTCGATGCTCAATCAGAAGCGCCGGGTGACGCTGCCCCGGCAGGCATGCAACGAGGCAGGGCCGGAGGACGGCGACCGGGTGCACGTGTGGAGTGACGGCGACGGGCGGCTTCTCCTAGAGCGGATCGACCCTCCTCCTGCGCCGGCCGCCACCCAGCTGTACGGTCGCGCCAACCCCACTCCCCGAGGAGGGATCCCATGAGACGCATCCTCGCCGGCGCGGCCTGCTTTGCCCTGCTGGTTGCCGTGGTGTCGCCGTTCTCGAGCGACGCCAAGCGGCGGGCCAAGCCCAAGCCGCGGCTCTCGCTCGCCACGTACGACGGCCCGGACATTGACGTGCCGCCCGCGAGCGTGACCGAGGTCGACGCCTACGTCCTGAAATGCCCGCGCGGGTGGCAGACGACCGGCTTCGGGGTGCTCAACGGCGCCACCGACGTCGTCTTCGCCGACCCCACCAACGATGGTCGCGGCTACAGCTTCGCCTTCGGCAACGCGAGCAGCACCAGCTCGTTCACGGCCTCGGCCAGCGTTCGCTGCGCCAAGGGCGGCAAGGGGCTGAAGGTCACGCGCGCGAGCGCCCACGGCAGCGAGCGAAAGGCTCGCCGGGACTGGCTGGCGGCGCAGCGTTAGGAGCTAGGACGCGTCGCGCAGTCGCTGGGCCTCGGGCAGGCCCTCGAGCTTCTTGAGCGTGTTGTTCTCGATCTGGCGGATCCGCTCGCGCGTGACCCCGAAGGCGCGGCCGACCTCCTCGAGCGTCCGCGCCTGGTGGCCCTTGAGCCCGTAGCGCATCTCGATCACCTCGCGCTCGCGCTGGGGCAGCGCATCCAGGGCGCGGCGAACGTTCTCGCGGCGGAGGTTCTCGGAGGCGAGCTCGAAGGGGGACTCGGCGGTCTCGTCCTCGACGAAGTCGCCGAGCTCGGAGTCCTCCTCCTCGCCGATCGGCTTCTCGAGCGAGACGGGGAGCTGCGAGATCCGGAGGATGTCCTTGACCTCGCGCGCGGTCCACTGGAGCTCGAGCGCGATCTCCTCGGGCGAGGGCTCGCGGCCGAACTCCTGCACGAGCTGGCGCTCGACGTGGACGACCTTGTTCAGCTTCTCGACCATGTGGACCGGGATGCGGATCGTGCGGGCCTTGTCGGCGATCGCCCGCGTGACGGCCTGGCGGATCCACCAGGTGGCGTAAGTGGAGAACTTGTAACCCCGCCGGTAGTCGAACTTCTCGACCGCGCGGATCAGGCCGAGGGAGCCCTCCTGGATCAGGTCCAGGAAAGAGAGGCCGCGCCCGAGATAGCCCTTGGCGATCGATACGACGAGGCGCAGGTTGGCCTCGATCATCTGCTGCTTGGCGAACATGTCGCCGCGCTCGATCCGCTTGGCCAGCGAGACCTCCTGGTCGGCGGTGAGCAGGTCGACCCGGCCGATCGAGCGCAGGTAGAGGCGCAGCGAATCGAGGCTCGGCTCGACGGTGAGGTCGATCTCCGGCTTCTTGGGCGCGGCCGACTGGGCGACCGCGGGCGGCCGCGCGCCGTCGGCGGCGACGATCTCGACGCCGCTGTCGACGAGGTAGACGTGCAAATCGCGCACCTGCTCCTTCGTGACCTCGACTTCCTCGAGACAGGCGGCAATCTCTTCGAAGGTCAGGTAACCGCGCTCGCGCCCCTCGGCTACGAGCGTGCGTAGTTCGTCGTGTTCGAGGTCGGGCGCTTCCGCCTGACCTTCCAGCAGCCCTACTCCCTCGTGCTTTTCGGTCAACCCCTTGCTCCTTAGAAACGCTTCAGGGGGCGCATGTCCCCCTGCCTCGTCTATGTCAGGTTTTTGGTTCGCGACATCTGTCGCGAGGGGCTGCGCCTGGGGGCCCACAAATCCCTAGCGTCAAGCCGATTCGAGTGTACAACGGATTCGCAGGTTTGCCTCGCCCGGTGCGTCGGTATCTTCAGTGGCCGGAATGGCAGAGCGATTCGCACTCCTCGGAGACGACGTCCAGGCCCGCCGGCCGGCCACTCACGTGAGCCTCTCGCGGGTCGGCGTGACCGGTGTCGAGAAGGTGCTGCGGATCCGCTCGAACGGCTCGGAGCAGCTCTTCTACGCCGAGCTGGAGTGCTTCGTCGACCTGCCGGCGGACCAGAAGGGCGCGCACATGTCGCGCTTCGAGGAGATCGTGAACGAAGCGATCGACGAGGTGATCCTCCAGGAGGCGTTCAAGGCCGAGACGCTGGCCTCCCACATCGCCGGGCGCGTGCGTGACCGCCAGGGCGGCATGCGGGCCGAGGTCACGATCGCCGCCCGCTACCCCGAGCACAAGCCGGCGCCGGTATCCGGTACGCCGACCCAGGAGATCTACACGCTCTTCGGCTCCGCGGTGGCGTCGAGCCGCGGCACCCGCCGGCTGGTCGGCGTCCAGGCCCAGGGCATGACCGCCTGCCCGTGCGCGCAGGAGATGGTCGCCGAACGCGCCGAGGAGCGGCTCCGCGAGGACGGCTTCACGGACGACGAGATCGGCCGCGTCTTCGAGCACGTGCCGGTGGCCACCCACAACCAGCGCGGCATCGGGACGCTCTACATCGGTTGCCCGGAGGGCTGCGACGAGGGGATCGAGGCGGCCTCACTGCTCGAGATCGTCGAGTCGTCGATGAGCTCCGAGATCTACGAGCTGATGAAGCGGCCGGACGAGGTCGAGGTGGTCGAGAAGGCCCACCGGCACCCGCGCTTCGTCGAGGACTGCGTCCGGGAGATGATCCGGATGGCCGTCGAGCGCTTCCGCCACCTTGGCGACGAAGCCTTCGTGATGGCCCGTCAGGAGAACCTCGAGACGATCCACAAGCACAACGTCGTGGCCGAGCGCTACGGCGTGATGGGCCTGCTGCTGAGGGAGATCGAGGGCGACGAGCACGTCACGCAGCACATCACGATGCGTGACTGGCTCGAGTCTGCGGCCTAATACGGACCATCTGGCCAGTTTGGGTTAGCCCGGTCAAGGAAAGGGCAAAACCCGGCCGATAGGACTAGCGCGGCGGACGCAGCAGGCGACACGTCGCAACGGACGCATGGAGGCGCACGTGACCTCGTATACCCCCCACATCCCCCTGTCTCAGGATGCGGCGCTCGTGGTGGCCTTGGCCGGTACCGCGATGGCCTTCTCCCATTCGGCCGAGGACGAGGCGGAGCGCTGGCTACGCGCTCTGCGTCTCCACGGCCAGGTCGGCAGCGCGCTGCAGGCCCTGGGCGTCGGCGAGGCTCCGCTCATGACGGGATCCGAGCCGAACAACCACGACGAGAAGCCCCCGAACGCCCTCGGCCGCGATGCCGTGGACGAGGTGACGAAGCGGGCCGTCGCGATGGCGGACTCGCGCGAGGCCGACACGGTCGGCACCGCCGACGTGCTGTTCGCGGTGCTCGACCTCTACGGCCAGCTGTTCGACCGGGCTCTCTATACGCGCGGAACCTCGCGTGAGGAGCTGCTCGAGCGGCTCGCCGTGGTTACCGAGAACTCGGTCTAGCCAAGCTCTCGCGGGCTCGGGTCACCTCTTCGAGCCGGCGGCGGAAGTTGAGGAAGTAGTCGGCGCCGGATACCACGGTGATGAGCACCATCGCGTAGACGAGCGCCTGGACCCATGCCGCGCTCGGATGCGAGGCGGCGATCAGGGCGAGGACGGCGACGACCTGGACGATGGTCTTCGCCTTGCCGAGCTTGCTGGCGGGGATCACCACCCCCTGCTGGCCGGCGGCGATCCGCAGCCCGCTCACCGCGAATTCGCGGGCGATGATGACCATCGCGACCCAGGCGGCGAGCCTGTGCAGGCTCACCAGCGAGATCAGGGCGGCCGCGATCATCAGCTTGTCGGCCACCGGGTCCATCACCTTGCCGAAGGTGGTTACCGCCTGGCGGGAGCGGGCCAGGTAGCCGTCGAGGCCGTCGGTGAGCGCCGCCACCGCGAACACGATCGCCGCGATCGTCGACCCGCCGGGGCTCTCGACCGTCAGGGCCACCACCAGCACCGGCACGAGCAGGATCCGCGCCAGAGTCAGCGCATTCGGCAGGTTCAGCGGAAACATCGCCGGGGTCAGGCTACCCGGCGCCGGCTCAGGTACTCGAAGCCCAGAGTGCTGCCGATCGGCCCGAGCGGCGAGACGGTGGCGGCCAGCAGCGGCCAGGGGAAGAGCCCGCGGACGCAGCCCCGCGCGACGAGCAGGCAGAGCAGGATCCAACCGAAGCCGTGCGTCCAGCCGAGGACGAGCTGCGCCTGGTCGAGGCCCGCGATCCAGGCCACGATCAGCGAGGTCAGCACGCACATCTCGACGGCCGAGTAGATCCGGACCGCCTGGAAGTAGGTCACGGTCCGGAGGTTAGGTGGCACGGAGTCCGCGCGACGGACTTGTGCAGTGCTGGCGCGGTTGTCCCCGTGGCGGGGACATGGTTGGATAATCGGGACTCGCAAATCGGCAGGGGGAAGGCTCGGTATGAGGCCTATCGGCTGGACCGCGCAGCACATGCGCGGGCGCTGCGAGGTGTGCGACGAGGAGGTCGCGCTCTCGTGGGAGACATATTTCGACGCGATCGAGTACGGGCGCACGGTGGCCTGCTCCGAGTGCGGCGCGCGTCAACCGATGCGCGACCGCCGGCAGCACCGGGAGCCGGTGAGCCTCGACCGACGGCATAGCTAGCGCGGCGCACGCGCGGGCTCCGCGACCGCGACAAGCCTGCAACTTCGCGCCCGCGGCCGCCGCGTGCGGTCATACCCTCGCCGCTTGCGAATCAGGCGACACCTTCCCTGGGCTGTGCTGCTCCTCGCGGCTGCCGGCTTCGTGCTTCTCAGCGGCCGGGACAACGGCGGGAGCGGCGGCGGCTCCGCGAGCGCCACCGTCACCCGGGTCGTCGACGGCGACACGGTGGTCGTCAGCCTCGCCGGTCGCAGCGAGCGGGTCCGCTTCATCGGCGTCGACACGCCCGAGTCCGTCAAGCCGGGGACGCCCGTGCAGTGCTACGCCAAGGCCGCGTCGGCCGAGACCGAGCACCTGCTCGACGGCCGGCGCGTGTCGCTTCGCTACGACGCCGAGCGGCGCGACCGCTACGGCCGCCTGCTGGCCTACGTCTACCGCCGCGACGACGGCATGTTCGTCAACGCCGAGCTCGTCCAGCGCGGCTACGCCCGCACGCTGACCATCCCGCCCAATGTGGCGCACGCGGACCTGTTCGCTCGTCTCGCCGGCGACGCCCGCCGCCGCGCCCGCGGGCTCTGGCGGGCGTGTGACGTGGCCTAGGAGCGACCCCAGGTATCACGGTGGTCCGCGCCACCCTGGCGGCGCGGTGCCTCTAGTCCTCCTCGCGCTCCCCCGGCATCGACACCCGAACGCCCTCGTCGCGCTGTTCGGGACCGGAGCCATCCGGGCCCGGGCGCGCGAAGCGGCCGCTCCCGTTCGACGACTGCTCCGCGCCGTCGTCGCCCTGGTACGGGCCGGGCTTGGGCCGCGGCTTGCCGCCCGGGAAGGCGAGCCGCAGGATCGTGCGCTGGACCATCCCCCACTGCTTGCCGAGCCGGCCGCCGTTGTAGGGCAGGCCGTACTCCTGGCAGATCGCCTTGACGCGCGGGGCGATCTCGGCGTAGCGGGTGCTCGGCATGTCGGGGAAGAGATGGTGCTCGACCTGATAGCCCAGGTTGCCGCTGGCGACATGGAAGAAGGCTCCGCCCTCGATGT
>JBJMLJ010000034.1:0-10338 GCA_045805365.1 Thermoleophilaceae bacterium | reverse complement strand
CTCCGCGGCGCGCAGCATCCCCTCGAGCTTGTCGAGCACCCAGGCGAGCCGCTCGCGCCGTCGCAGGAGCCCCGCGGCCCGTTCGTACTGGCGGCCGTGGACGGCCTCGCGCAGTCGCTCGTCGATCAGCCCGAGCAGGCGCTCGCCGCCCCCGGGGCGCTCGAACAACCCCATCGCCTCGTCGAGGCGACGGCGGTAGGCGTTGGGGTCCAGGTCGCCGAGGCAGGGCGACATGCAGCGCCCCATCTGGCCGTAGAGCGACGGATGCTCGCGTAGCTTCAGGCGGCGGCCGCAGCGCCTGAGCATGAACAACGACTCGAGTTGGTCCGCCAGCTCCTCGGCGAGGGCCTTGCCGCCGAGGGGGCCGACGTTGATCGCAAGCCCCGGAGCCGGCTCGGGCGCCACCTCGAGGACGGGATAGGGGATGTCGAGCCGGGCGCGCAGGTAGACCCAGCGGTCGGTGCGCTTGAGCGCCCGGTTGCCCGCCGGGCGCCAGCGCTTGATCAGCCGGTTCTCGAGGACGAGGGCGCCGAGCTCCGAGTTCGTCGGCCGGTAGTCGACGATCTCCGCCCGCTCGGTCCAGCCGGCAGGGGCGCAGAAGTGGGCGCGCGCGCGAGTGCGGAGCGAGACCGACTTGCCGACGTAGAGGGGCCGGCCGCGCTCGTCGCGGAAGACGTAGACGCCCGGGTCGTCGGGCAGGCTCGAGAGGTCCGGGCGCTCCTCCTTCGAACGGCGCCGGGCAGGGTCGGCGCTCCGCCTCCGGGCGCGCAGTAGCTCGACCGCCTCGCCGACCGTGCCGGCGTTGGCGCACAGCTTGGGGAACAGCGCGCAGAACACGCGCGCGCACGTGAGCGCGTCGGGCAGGGCGCGGTGGACCTCGTCGACCTCGATCCCGAGGGAGGCGGCCAGCGGCGCGAGGCCGCGGCGGATGGCGAGCGGGGCGAAGCGGCGGGCCATCGCCACCGTGCAGAGCACCGGCGGCCGCGGCCAGTCGAGGCCGGCGCGTTCGAACGCCTGGCGCAGCACATGGACGTCGAAGCGGGCGTTGTGGGCCACGAGCACCCGGCCCTCGAGCCGGGCGGCCACCTCGGGCAGGACCTCATCCGGCGGCGGGGCGGCGTCGACCATGCCCTGCGTGATCCCGGTGAAGCGCTCGATCCCGCGCGAGAGCGGCCGCTCCACCCTCACGAGCGACTCCCAGCTCTCGTGGACCTCGCCCCCGCCGACGAGAGCGGCGCCTACCTCCGTCAGCTCGCAGAGATCGCCACCCAGCCCGTTTGTCTCGGTGTCCAGGGCCAGATACTCGACACCCGCCGTAGATGCGGAGGCTAGCTCCATACCGGCATGCAAGCGCTCGCCGCGGACGGTCCGCAACGAACATGGCAGGCTTAGCGCGTGCGCCGCTTCTCCTGGCTCCCGATCGTGGTCCTCTTCGCTCTCGCCGCCCTGCCGGCCACCGCCGCCGGCAAGGCTCCGACGGTCCACCAGGTCGCCGCCGCGCTCGACAAGGACCCCGTCTACGTAGCGCCAACCCAGAGCGGCAAGCTCTCGCCGTCCGCCGCGCGGAGCCTGCGGCGACTGATCGCACGACTCGACAAGGGCCGGATCCAGATCGCGGTCGTGCCGCCCGCCAGCGCGGACCGGGTGGGCGGGATCGGCCCCTTCGGCAACGCCATCGACCAGGCGATGGGGCCGGATCGGCGCGGCGCCCTGATCGCGACGACGGCCAAGGACTTCCAGGTCGTGACCTCGTACCGCGACGTCGACCCCACCCTTGGTGCGCTCCGCCACGCGGTCGACACGCGCAAGACCCTTCCGAGCGAGCTGCGCGCGGGGGTCCAGGGCATCGCCGACGTCGACCCCGGGCCAAGCCAGGACATCAACGGGCCGCCCCAGGGTGGCACCGCCACGACGCCGAGCAGCACGCCGAAGCCCACGTCGAGCCCGAGCAGCAGCGGCTCGAACGCGGGGACGATCGTCGCGATCGTCTTCGGCGCCCTGGTCCTGCTGCCCCTCCTCGGCGTCGGGATCTGGCTGCTGGCCCGCTGGCTCTCCCGGCGCCGGGCCGCCTCGCAGATGGAGGAGCTCGACCTCGGCACGGTCCGCGACCAGCTGCTGGCGCTCGGCCAGGACATCGAGGACCTCGACCTCGACACCCAGATGCCGAACGCGAACCCGAACGGCGTGCAGGAGTACCAGCAGGGGGTCATGCAGTACGACCGCGCCAACCGGGCGCTGAAGGACAAGGACCCGAGCCAGCTTCAAATCAACGAGGCGAAGCGGGCGGTGGAGGAGGGCCGCGCGCGGATCGTGGTGGCGCGGAAGCTCCTGGCCGCAACGCCGGCCCCGCCGTCGCCGCCTTCCAGCTAGCCAACCGCTCAGCGAGGCCGTCGGCTCGAGGGGTGGGGCACATTCCGGCGACATATCCGCCGGAATGTGCCCCACCCCCCTGCCGGTCGGCCCGATCGGCGTCGTACAGCTCGCCCGCCGGGGCGAGACCGTCCACCCGGCGACTTAGCCTCCCTACATGGCACCTTCCGCCGCGGTCTTCCTCTGCTCCGCCTGCGGTCACGAGACCCCGAAGTGGCACGGGCGCTGCCCCGGCTGCGGCGAGTGGAACACGATCGTGGAGGAGACACGGGCGGCATCTCCGGGCCCCGCCCGAAAGGCGGCACGTGCCCTGCGGCCGGTGCCGTTGGGTGAGGTCGAGGCGCCCCCGGTCGCGCGGCTCACCACCGGCATAGGCGAGCTCGACCGGGTCCTCGGCGGCGGCCTGGTCCCGGGCTCGCTGGTGCTCATCGGCGGCTCGCCCGGGATCGGCAAGTCCACGATCACGAGCACCGCCCTCGGCAACCTCGCCGCCGCCGGCAAGCGCGTCCTCTACGTGTCGGGCGAGGAGTCGGCCGCCCAGGTCCGGCTGCGGGCGGAGCGGCTGGGCGAGGCCGCGCTGCGGGTGCCGGTGGTGGCCGAGACGGACGCCGACAGCGTGATCGCGACGATCGAGGCCGAGCGCCCCGAGGTATGCGTCGTCGACTCGATCCAGGTCCTCTACGACTCGGCGCTCTCCGGCTCTCCCGGCTCCGTGGGCCAGGTGCGCGAGGTGGCGGGCAGGCTGATGCGGACCGCCAAGGAGCGCGGCGTGGCGATCGTGCTCGTGGGCCACGTGACTAAGGAGGGCTCGCTGGCCGGCCCGCGCGTGCTCGAGCACCTCGTCGACTGCGTCCTCAGCTTCGAGGGGGAGCGCGAGCGCACCTACCGCACGCTGCGGGCGCTCAAGAACCGCTTCGGCTCGACCAACGAGACGGGCGTCTTCGAGATGCGGGAGGACGGGCTGGCCGAGGTGGAGGATGCCTCTCGCCGCTTCGTCTCCGAGGCCACGCGCGGCCCCGGCTCGGTGGTCCTCTGCGCGATGGAGGGCTCACGGCCGCTGCTCGTCGAGGTCCAGGCGCTGGTGGCGCCCACGGAGCTCGTGCCGCCGCGCCGGATCGCCAACGGGGTGGACCGCAACCGGCTCGCCCTCGTGCTGGCCGTGCTCGCCCGCCACGGCGGGCTGTCGCTGGGCTCGAGCGATGTATTCGTCTCGGTGGCCGGCGGGGTGCGCGTCGACGAGCCCGGCGCCGACCTTGCGGTGGCCATGGCGGTAGCGTCCGCGGCGAAGGGGACGGAGCTCGCGGGGGGCCCCCTGGCGGCCTTTGGAGAGCTCGGCCTGACGGGCGAGGTCCGCCACGTCGCCCACCCCGATCGGCGCCTCGCGGAGGCGCGGAAGTTCGGCCTGACAGAGGTGGTTCACCCGGGTGCGGCGGGCGGCCTCCGGGCCGCTCTGGCAGCCGGATTGCCGGGTCGGCGGGCCAAGGCGGCCTAGGCAAAAAATCGCTTCCTAGAGCCTAAAACGCGTCATATCCAGCGTCTTTCGCGTACAATCGGTGGGTGCCGTACGCCGGGGATGACGTCGCAGAGCTTGAGGCTCGGCAGGAACCCCGGCTGGTCCGGGCATTGGAGATGGTCGCCCCGGGCACGGCGATCCGAGAGGGCTTGGACAACATCGTTCAGGCCCAGACGGGCGCCCTGATCTGCATCGGCGAGTCGGAGGAGCTGAGCTTTCTGCTCTCGGGCGGAGTCAAGCTCGACGTCGATTACACCCCGGCGCTGCTCTACCAGCTCGCCAAGATGGACGGCGCGATCATCCTCAGCGCGAACGGCACCAAGATCCTCTGGGCCAACACCCAGCTGATGCCGGATCCGACCATCCTGTCGCTGGAGACCGGCACGCGGCACCGGACGGCGGAGCGAGTCTCGAAGCAGACTGACGCGCTCGTGATCGCCATCTCCCAGAGCCGGAGCGCCGTCAGCCTCTACCTGGACGGCGCGAAGTACATCCTCGAGGACATTCCGGTCGTGCTCGCCAAGGCCAACCAGGCCCTGGCGACGCTGGACAAGTACCGGTCACGGCTGGATCAGGTGTCGACCCGCCTCACCGCCCTGGAGTTCGAGGGCGGCGTGACGCTTCACGACGTGCTGACCGTGATTCAGCGGTCGGAGCTCGTGACCCGCATGGCGGTCGAGATCGAGCGCTACATCGTCGAGCTGGGCGCCGAGGGACGCCTGATCGAGATGCAGCTCGAGGAGACGATGGTCGGCGTCGCCGCCGACAAGTCGGCGCTCGCGCGCGACTACATCATGGAGCCCTCCGAGGAGAGCTTCGCGATGGTGCTTGATTCGCTTGCGCGCCTCCCCCATCAGGACCTTCTGGACTTCGGTCGGCTCGCCGAGCTGCTCGGCTACGACCGCAAGCTCAACACCCTCGACCACCCCGTCTCGCCGCGGGGCTACCGGATCCTGGGGCGCATCCCGCGCCTGCCCAGGCTGGTGGTCCAGAGCATCGTCGACGAGTTCAGCGGGTTGGACGAGCTCCTCGCCGCCACCGACCCGGAGCTCGAATCCGTGGAGGGCGTCGGCGACATGCGGGCGAAGGACATTCGCGAGGGCCTTCGCCGGTTGCAGGAGATCAACCTCGTGGACCGATATCTGCAAACCTGAAAACCAACGGCGTCCCGCGCCGCTACCCAATTAGGAGGGAACACCCATTAGCGACACGGTGATGGAGCCAGACACCGAGATGGACCTCGATATTGACCGTGAGCCCGCCGTCTACAAGGTGGGCGATAACGTGGTCTACCCCCACCACGGGGCGGGCAAGGTCCTCAAGAAGGAAATCAAGGAGGTCCTCGGCGAGAAGCGCCAGTACCTCACGATCAAGATCCTCCACAACGACATGACGGTCATGGTTCCGTGTGAGAACGCGGATCGCGCCGGGCTGCGGCGCGTGATCGGGGAGGAAGCAGTGGCGAAGGTGCTGTCCGTCCTCCGCGACGACGTGAGCCAGATGCCCAAGAACTGGAACCGGCGCTTCAAGCACAACCGCGAGAAGATCAAGACCGGTGACGTCTACGAGCTAGCCGAGGTGGTACGGAACCTCGCCATCCGGGAGACCGAGAAGGGCCTCTCGACGGGCGAGAAGCAGATGTACACCCGGGCGAAGAAGATCCTCGCCTCCGAGCTGATGTACGCGCTCGAGATGGAGGAGGACGAGGCCGAGGGTCACCTCGAGGACCTCATCGCCGACGCGCACGCCAGCCGCAACGGAGCAGCGGCAGCCACCGCGTAATCCGGACTGTGTCCGTCGTCGGCATCATTGCCGCCGGCGGCAGCGGCGAACGCCTTGGCGCCGAAATGCCCAAGGCGTTCGTCGTTCTGGCCGGCCGGCCCCTGCTCGACTGGAGCCTCTCGGTGCTTCGTGACGTCGCCGATCGTGTCGTCGTGGCCGTGCCGCCCGGCAGTCCTCAGTCCTCGGTCCTCGGTCCTCGGGAGATCGTGGACGGCGGGGAGTCGCGGTCGGCTTCCGTTCGGAACGCGGTTCTTGCTGCTCCCGAGGCGTCCGTCTACGTCGTCCATGACGCCGCTCGGCCGCTGATTACGCCGGACCTCGTTCGGCGCTGTCTGGACGCGCTCGGGCCCGGCGTCGATGGCGCGATCGCCGCGGCGCCGATGACCGACACGGTCAAGGAGGCCGCGCCCGACGGCCGGGTCATGCATACGCTCGACCGGACGTCGCTGTGGCGGATCCAGACACCGCAGGTGTTCCGGGCGGGGATCCTCCGGGAGGCGCTCGACCGCGACCCGGCCGCCCTGGCGGCCGCCACCGACGACGCCTCCCTGGTGGAGGAGATCGGCGGCACCGTGCACGTGGTGGAGGCGCCGCTGCAGAACATGAAGGTCACCAGCGAGTCCGACCTCCGGGTGGCCGAGGCGCTCCTCGCCGGCCGCTGATGCTGACGGACTATCACGTCCATCTGCGCCCGGACGACGATGGGACGACGGCCGAGCGCTACTTCACGCGCGCCAACGCCGATGTCTATCGCGAGGCCGCGTCCGGGCGGGGTATCGGGGAGCTCGGCGTCGCCGAGCACGTCCACCGCTTCGCGCAGTCGCTCGATGTCTGGCAGCACCCCTGGTACCGCCACTGGGCCCACGACGACCTCGACGCCTACTGCGAGTTCGTCCGCGAGGAGACCGACCTGCGGCTCGGCATCGAGGCGGACTTCCTGCCCGGCAGGGAGGAGCAGGTCGCCGAGCTGCTCGACGGGCGCGACTGGGACTACGTGCTCGGCTCGCTCCACTTCCTGCGGGACCAGGCGCTCGACATCCGCGAGGGACCCTGGGCCGAGTTCGACATCTGGCGCTCGAACGATCCCGACGAGGTCTGGGCCCGCTACTTCGAGACGCTCGGCGAGGCCGCGCGTAGCGGCCTGTTCGACATCCTCTCCCACCCCGATCTGGTGAAGGTCTGGGGCTCGCCGCTGCCGGAGGGCGACCTGCGCCGCTTCTACGAGCGAGCGATGGAGGGAATCGAGGCGTCGGACGTGGCGATCGAGGTCTCGACCGCGGGCCTGCGGAAGCCGGTTCGCGAGATCTACCCGGCCCGCGGCTTCCTGGAGCTCTGCCTCGAGGTGGGCCGTCCGGTGGCGCTGTCGAGCGACGCCCATCTCCCCGAGCACCTCGGCTGGGAATATGAGCGGGCCGTGGACTGGCTCGGAGAGATCGGCGTGGAGGAGATCGCGGTGTTCGATCGGCGCTCGCGGCGCCTGGAGAAGCTCGGATGAGCGCCCGCGCCGGCATCGGCTGGGACTCGCACCGGCTCGAGGAGGGACACCGGCTCGTGATCGGCGGCGTAGAGATCCCGGAGGCCGATCGCGGCCTGGCCGGCCATTCCGACGCCGACGTGCTGGCACACGCGCTCATCGATGCCCTGCTCGGCGCCGCCGGACTCGGCGACATCGGCCAGCACTATCCGGACACCGACGAACGCTGGCGCGACGCGGACAGCCTCGAGCTCCTCCGCGAGGTCGCCGGCTTCCTGGCCGAGCACGGCTGGACGGTCCGGCACATGGATGCGACCGTCCTCTGCGAGGCGCCGCGCCTGGGCCCGCACCGCGACGAGATGCGCGCGCGGCTCTCCGACGCCGTCGGCCTGGCGGCTCTCGAGGTCAACGTCAAGTTCTCCACCGGCGAGGGGATGGGCTTCGTCGGCCGCGGGGAGGGAGTGGCCGCGCTGGCCGTGGCGACGGTGGAGCGAGGCGACTGATGGACGAGGCGCTCGCGTTCGCCGGCGCGGCCCGCCAGGCCGAGCTCGTGCGGGCCGGCGAGGTCAGCTCGCGCGAGCTGGTCGAGCTGTACCTCGGCCGGATCGAGCGGCGAGAGCCCGAGCTGAACGCATTCAGGCTGGTGATGGCCGAGCGCGCGCTGGCGGATGCCGACCAGGCGGATGCGCGCCGGGCCGCGGGCGAGGATCGTCCGCTTCTTGGCGTGCCGATGGCCGTGAAGGACACCCAGGACGTGGCCGGCGAGCTGACGACGCACGGAACCGCGGCGCAGGACAAGCCCGCCCCGGCGGACTCGGAGATCGTCAGGCGGCTGCGGGCCGCGGGCGCCGTGATCGTGGGGAAGACCAACACGCCCGAGCTCGCGATCATCGGCGACACGGAGGGCCCGGCGTTCGGCCAGACCCGCAACCCCTGGAACAGCGAGCGCAGCGTCGGCGGCTCGAGCGGCGGCAGCGCCGCCGCCGTTGCCGCTGGGCTGGTCGCCGCCGCGACCGCCTCCGACGGCGCCGGCTCGATCCGCATCCCCGCCGGCAACTGCGGCGTCTTCGGGCTGAAGCCGCAGCGTGGCCGCATCAGCCTCATGCCGGACCGAGAGCACTGGAACGGGCTGAGCGTCGTGGGCTTCGAGACCCGAAGCGTGCGCGACACCGCGCTGCTGCTGGACCTGACGGCGGGACCGGCGGACGGCGACGCGCACACGCCGCCGGCTCCGCCGGGCTCCTACCTCGATGCCGCCGGGCGCGACCCCGGCAAGCTGCGGATCGCCGTGTCAACGCGGCCGGTGCTGCCGGCTCTCGTGGACGGGCAGGTACAGCGGGTGGTGGAGAGCACTGCCGAGCTGCTGCGCTCGCTCGGGCACGAGGTCGAGGAGGCAAACCCCGGCTACGGCACGGTCGGCAACGCCACGATGGTCCGCTACCTGCGCGGCATCAGCGATGACGCGAGGGCCCTCCCCCGGCCCGAGCGGCTCCAGCGCCGCACGCGCGGCTTCGTCCGCATGGGCTCGCTGTGGCCCGACTCGGCGCTCCGCTGGGCGCTCGCCCGCGAGGAGGCGGACCGCGACCGCATCGGCAAGGTCTTCGAGGGCCACGACGTGCTGCTGACGCCGGTCGCGGCGCGGCCGCCGGTACGCGCCGGCGAGTGGGAGGGGCTCGGCGCGCTCCGGGCGGTGCTCCGGATGAGCCGGGTCTATCCGTTCACCGTCGCCTGGAACCACACCGGCCAGCCGGCGGCCGCCGTCCCGGCCGGTCTCAGCGACGACGGCCTGCCGATCGGAGTCCAGCTGGTCGGCCGCCCCAACGACGAGTCGACCCTGCTCTCGCTGTCGGCCCAGATCGAGGCCGAGCGTCCCTGGGCCGATCGCCTGCCGCCGGTGTCCTAGCGTGCGCCAGGTCCGCATCCACGACACGCTCAGCGGCGCGCCCAAGGCCCTCGAGCCGCGCGATCCGGGCAGGGTCGGGATCTATGCCTGCGGGCCAACCGTGTACGCGCGGGTCCACGTCGGCAATGCGCGGCCGTTCGTCGTCTTCGCCCTGCTCAAGCGCTTCCTCGAGCACGAGGGCTACGACGCCACGCTGGTCGAGAACGTCACCGACGTGAACGACAAGATCTACGACGCCGCCCGTGAGACCGGTGTTCCCAGCGAGCAGCTGGCGGCCGAGATGACCGCCGCGTACTTCGAGGACACCGAGCGGCTCGGCCTCGGCCGCCCCGACGCCGAGCCCAAGGCCGCGGAGACGATCGAGCCGATCGTCGAGCTGATCCAGGCCCTGATCGACTCCGAGCACGCCTACGCGGCGGGCGGCGACGTCTATTTCCGCGTGGCGAGCTTCGACGGCTACGGCAAGCTGTCGCACCGCCCGCTCGAGGAGATGCAGCAGGGAGAGGGTGACGACGCCACCGGGCTCAAGGAGCGGCCGCAGGACTTCGCGCTCTGGAAGGCCACCAAGGAGGGGGAGGACACCTCCTGGCCGGCCCCGTGGGGGGAGGGACGGCCCGGCTGGCACATCGAGTGCTCGGCCATGGCTGAGGGCATCCTGGGCGTCGACTTCGAGATCCACGGCGGCGGCTCCGATCTCGTCTTCCCCCACCACGAGAACGAGATCGCCCAGACCGAGGCTGCCAGGGGCAAGCCGCTGGCGCGCATCTGGATGCACAACGGCATGGTGCAGATGGGCGCCGAGAAGATGGCCAAGTCGGTGGGCAACATCAGGCTGCTCCACGGCGCGCTCGACGAGTTCGGCCGCGACGCCCTGATCATGTACTTCGTCGGCGGCCACTACCGCCAACCGCTCGTCTTCTCCGAGGACGCCCTGGAGGACGCCCGCGCGGCCGTCGAGCGGGTGCGGAACTTCTGCCGGCGTCTCGACCGCGACGCGCCGGCGCCCGAGGGCCTGGACGACTACGCGGAGCGCTTCTTCGCCGGCCTCGCCGACGATTTCAACACCCCGGCCGCCCGGGCCGAGCTGTTCGACTGGATCCAGGAGGGCAACCGGCGGATGGATGCAGGCGAGCGGGTCGGCGTCGGCCGGCTTCCGGAGCTGCTCGGCGCGCTCGGGCTGGAGGGACTGCTGGAGGAGGAGGCCGAGGCGGGGGAGGACGCCGAGCGGCTGGCCGCCGAGCGCGAGGAGGCGCGCGGCGCCGGCGACTTCGCCCGCGCCGACGAGCTCCGCGACCG
>JBJMLJ010000033.1:0-6760 GCA_045805365.1 Thermoleophilaceae bacterium | reverse complement strand
CCCGGGACAACCCGTCGATCGTCCGCACCCCGCTCGTGATCGCGATGTGGGAGCCGTTCGCCAAGGCGCTCGGCTGGCCGAAGAAGAAGATCGGCTTCGCGCAGATCATCAAGCTCGCCCGTTCGAACCAGGGCTTCGCGGCCTACGGCAAGCCGCAGTACGGCAGGTTCAAGCTGGTCCACACGAATCCCGACTTCTCCACCTCGGGACTGTCCGCGGTCGTGGCCGAGTACTACGCGGCCATCGGCAAGAAGGAGGGGCTCACGGCCCGCGACGTCACGACCTCGCACGCCCGGGCGGTCGTCAAGGACATCGAGCGCTCGATCGTCCACTACGGCGACACGACGCTCTTCATCGCCGACGAGATGCGCAAGGGAGGGCCCGGATATGCCTCGGCCGTGGCGATGGAGGAGGCGACGCTGCTCGACTTCAACCGTCATCGGGGCTCCCAGCCGCGGCTGATCGCGCTGTATCCGCCGGAGGGCACCTTCTACTCCGACAACCCCTTCATCGTCCTGAACGCCCCCTGGGTGAGCGGCGCCCAGAAGCGGGGCGCCGAGGCCTTCCAGAGGTTCCTCGCAGACCAGATAACCCCGGAGCTCGCCGCCCGCTACGGCTTCCGGCCGGCGGACCTGAGCAAGAAGCCCGTGGCGCCGATCAACAAGGCGAACGGGGCGGACCCCTCGGAGCCAAAGCGCGTGCTCGGGCTGCCCGATCCGCGCGTGCTCGCGACCGTCAAGCGCACCTGGCGCACCGACCGCAAGCCGGCCAACGTCCTCCTCGTGCTCGACACGTCGGGCTCGATGAGCAGCGAGCACCGGCTCGACCAGGCCAAGCAGGGCCTCAAGACGTTCTTCCGCCAGGTCTCGCCGAACGACCGCGTCGGCCTCCTCATCTTCTCCGATCGCATACAGCCGCTCGTCCCGGTCGGCCCGTTCCGCACGAACCGCCGCCTGCTCGAGTCGGACACGGGTCAGCTGATCGCCGACGGCGGCACCTCGGTGTTCGACGCGACCATCGACGGCTTCGACCGCGTCCGGGCGCTGCGCGACAAGACCCACATCAACGCCGTGGTCGTGCTCACCGACGGCGAGGACACCGACTCGAGCGCGACCGCCGACGACGTGGTCGCCCACGTGCGCGGCCAGGGCGACTCCTCCCAGCAGGTCCGCATCTTCACGATCGCGTACAGCGCCGACGCCGAGGGCGCAGCCCAGGCGCTCGACTCGATCTCCAAGGCCTCCGGCGGCCAGCCCTACAAGGGCGACACGGAGGACATCGAGTCGGTCTACAAGAGCATCTCTAGCTTCTTCTAGATGCGTCCCTACAGCCGCGGCGAGTTCAACCAGGCCCTGATCGCCAACGCGCTGCTGAGCCCCTTCAACGTGATCGTGCTGGCGCTCATGCTCGTCGCCGGCCTGCTGCTGAACGTGTTCGTGTTCGTGCTGCCGGTCGCCCTGGTCGTGTACGGGATCGCGGCGGCCCGCACCTACTTCGACGAGGACGAGGCGAACAAGGTCCTCGAGCGGGAGAAGAAGAAGCGGCGCAGGCTGGTCGAGCGGGGCAGGCTCAACCCGTCCGCCCTGGCGCCGCCGATCCGCGGGCTGCTCGAGGGCGCGCTCCAGCGAGAGCACGCCATCCGCGACGCGATCTCGCGGGCGCAGCTCCCGTACGAGCAGGTCTCCGACGAGGTCGACACCTTCATCGCGGCGATCGAGGACAGCGCCCGCCGGGCGGAGCTGCTCTACGAGGCGCTGTCGCAATCGCCGCCGCCCCAGGTCCAGCAGCGGCTCGCCCAGGTCAAGGGGGACCCCTCGAAGGCCGAGCTGGCGCAGGCGCTCGAGTCCCAGCTGAGCGTGCTGGCGAGGATGGAGTCTCAGCTACAGCGCTTCTACGACGAGATGGAGCGCATCCTCGTCGAGCTCGACACGGTCCGCGGCAACCTCGTCTCGGTCTCCGCGTCGACCGACAGCGCGAACCAGGAGAAGCTGGCGGCCGACGTACGCGGCCTGCGCGAGGAGGTCGGCGCGGTGGCGGACGGGATGAGCGAGGCGTACGAGAAGCCGGAATCGCCGGCGCCCTAGCGGCCGTTCACTCCGATCGAACGCCGTTCAGCCGTTAGTTACGCCCCGCTTGTGACGCAGGAACCCCAAGAGAAGGAGACCCGCCCCCATGTCACAGCTGACACATCCCCGCGCCCAGGTTTTCGGCCTGAGCTCCCGCTTCAAGGCCTGGCTTGCCGTCGCTGCCGTTGCCGCAGTCGCCGCCGTCCCGGCGGTGGTCCTGATCTCGAACGACGACAACTCGTCCCAGACCCAGAAGGCGTCCTCCGCAACCCCCGGCCTCCGCTACGACGGTGGGCCCGACGAGGGCACCCGGGGCCTGGCTCAGAGCCAGTCCTCGACCCAGGCGAGCGGCAGCGACGTCTTCGGCCGCCGCCCGTAGCAAGCACGTCAGCGCGGGTCACCAGGGGGCGGTCTTCGGGCCGCCCCCCTCCCGCGTTCTAGACCGAGTAGCTCAGCTCGACCATTCCGCTGTCGAACGTTCGCGTCCCGCTGAGCTGCATCGCACCGCCGGGCAGCCTGCGGTCGAAAAGAGGCTTCCCCTCGGCGAGCACCACCGGGACGACGGTCACGATCACGTCGTCGAGCAGGCCGGCCTCCGCGAACTGGGACGCGACGTTGCCGCCGCCCACGACCCAGAGGTTGCGCTCGCCGGCCGCGGCCAGCATCTCCTCGTGGAGCTCGGCGACGTCGGCCTTGGCGATCCTGATGTCCTCGCCGTCCGGCGCCGCCAGCTCACGACTGCTCAGGACCCAGGCCGGCTTGCCGGCGTACGGCCAGCGGTCGATCTCGCCCAGCACCCACTCGTAGGTCGTCGAGCCCATCACGAGCGCGCCGACGCCCTCATAGAAGGTCTCGTAGTTCCCGCGTCCGCCCGGCTCGACGTTTGGGCCGTCGTAGCTGCCCCGGTACCCCGTCAGCCAGTCGATCGAGTTGTCACGCTCGGCGATGAAGCCGTCGAGGGTGGCGGCGCAGTAGTACCGGGTGCGGCTCACGCGCCGATCGTACGCGTCAGCGGCGAGGGGAATCTCGAGGTGACGCGCGTGCCGTCCAGCCATTCGCTCAGCCGTCGCACCTCCCGCTCGATCGCAGCGCGGCCGTCCGCGCCCACATCCTCGAGCAGCTCGACGACGATCTCCCCCTCGGGGGTCTGGCCCCAGCCGCCGGCGATCCGGCCGTCCCACCACACCGTCGCTCCGGCGTTTCCGTTGCGGTCGAAGATGTCGGCCTTGTGGGGACCGAGGTACCAGCCGCGGTCGTACCAGCCCATCGTCGTCGGGTCCAGGCCGGGCAGCAGGGCCGCCCAGGGATCCACCGGCTCGGTGGGCTCGAGGTCGTCGGGCAGCACGTAGCCGGTGGCGTCCTCGAGCTCGACCTCGACCGCCTCGAGCTCGGCGAGCGCCCGGCGCACGGCGGTGACCGTCGAGCCCAGCCACCATTTGATGTCGGCGGCGCTGCCCGGCCCGAACACGCGCAGCCAGCGCTCAACCAGCCCCGCGACCCCCTCCGCGTCGGACAGCTCCTGAAGCTCCTCCCCGATCCACGAACGCATCGAGGTCCAGCGCGGGCGAGAGACGGTCCAGCCGCCGTCGTTCGACCCGCGGACGATCCTTCCCGCGGCGGAGAGCGTCGTGAGGACCCTGGGCCCCACCGGCATCTGGCCGCCCCACGACTTCCCCTCGCCATAGGCGATCGAGCCCTCGAGCAGGGGGATCTCGGCGCGCAGCTCCGAGGAGGTGGCCTCCCTTCCCTCGGCCAGCGCCGCGAGCACCTGAGCCGAGGCGTCGGCGAGCCAGCGCTCGCCGTCCTTCTGGAGCCCCGCCTTCTGGACGTCCCTGATGAGCCGGCGGCGCTCGTCCGCCGCCACCCGGTTGCTGATGCCGGCCTGCGCGACGGGCAGCGTCTCCAGCGGGAACACGAACAGCGTGCGGCGCATGGCGAGGTGCTTGACGAGCGACCGCTCGGTGTAGAGGACGCGCTCCATGTCCGCCACCTCCATGTCGCCGACCCGCGCCCAGGCGGACAGGAACACGGTCGCCGGATCGGTTGCGTGCAGGCAGACCATGCTGCGCGCGGCGTCGACGACGTCGGACGCCCGGTCGGGCGGTGCCAGACGGTGGCGGACCGCCAGCCGGGCTCGGCGCTCGGCGACGTCGATCCTTCGCACCGGCGAGCTAGACCTTGGCGCCCAGCACCTCGACGGCCACCTCGGCGACTTCGGTGGGGTTGCGTCCCACGCGAACGCCCTTGGCCTCGAGCGCCTCGGCCTTGGCCTGGGCGGTCCCGCTGGAGCCGCTGACGATGGCCCCGGCGTGGCCCATCGTCTTGCCCGGCGGCGCCGTGAAGCCGGCGATGTAGCCCACCACCGGCTTGCTCACATTCGCGGCGATGTACTCGGCGGTGCGCTCCTCCTCGTCGCCGCCGATCTCGCCGCACATCACGATCAGCTCGGTCTGCTCGTCCTGCTCGAACAGGCCGATGATGTCGATGAAGCTGGAGCCGGTGATCGGGTCGCCGCCGATGCCGACGATCGTCGAGTTGCCGAAGCCGCGCTGGGCCAGCTCGTTGCCGATCTGGTAGGTGAGCGTGCCGGAGCGGCTCACCAGCCCCACGTTCCCCTCGGAGAAGAAGTGGGCGGGGATGATGCCGACGTTGGCCTTGCCGGGGGAGAGGACGCCCGGGCAGTTGGGGCCGATCAGCCGCGTCCGGTCGGTCCGCCCCAGGTGCGTGTAGACGCGCAGCATGTCGTGGGCCGGGATGCCCTCCGTGATGCAGACCACGAGCTCGACGCCGGCGTCGGCCGCCTCCAGGATCGCGTCGGCGGCGAAGCGCGGCGGCACGAAGATCATGCTCGTGTTGGCGCCGGTCTCCTCGACCGCGTCGTGGACGGTGTTGAAGATCGGGATCCCCTCGACCTCCTGGCCCGCCTTGCCGGGCGTGACCCCGGCCACCACGTCGGTGCCGTAGCGCTTGTTGTTGAGGCCGTGGAAGCTGCCCTCGCGGCCGGTTAGGCCGGAGACGACGAGCTTCGTGCTCTCGGAGACGAGAATGCTCACGACCCGGCCAACTCCACGACCTTCGCCGCCGCGCCCAGCATCGTCTTCTCCACGGCGACGTTCGGCAGGTCGGCGTCGGCGAGGATCTTGCGGCCCTCCTCGTCGTTGGTGCCGTCCAGCCGGACCACGAAGGGGACCTTCACCTCGATCTGCTCGAAGGCTGTCACCAGGCCGCGCGCCACCTCGTCGCAGCGGGTGATGCCGCCGAAGATGTTGAACAGCACGGCCGTGACCTTGGGGTCGGAGAGGATGACCTCGACGGCGTCGACGATCGCCTCGGCCTTCGAGCCTCCGCCGGCGTCGAGGAAGTTCGCGGGCTCGCCGCCGGCCTGGGCCACCACGTCGAGCGTGGACATCACGAGCCCGGCGCCGTTGCCGAGGATGCCGACGTTGCCGTCCAGCTTCACGTAGGTGAGCCCGCGCTCTTTGGCCATCTGCTCCTGCGGGTCCTCGGCGCTCGGGTTGCGGAACGCGGCGGTGTCCTCGTGGCGGTAGAGGGCGTTGCCGTCGACGGTGACCTTGGCGTCCAGGGCCACGACGTCGCGGGAGCCGGTCACGAGCAGGGGGTTGACCTCGACGAGCATCGCGTCCTCCTGCACGAAGAGGTCGTAGAGGCGGCCGAGCATCGAGCCGACCGGGCGGATCACGTCGTCCGCGATCCCGGCCGCGAAGGCGAGCCGGCGGCCATGGAAGTCCTGGAAGCCGATCAGAGGATCGACGTGTAGCTTGACCATGGCGTTCGGGTCCTTGTCGGCGATCTCCTCGACGTCCATCCCGCCCATTCGGGAGAGCATCGCCATCGGCTTCTTGGCCCCGCGGTCGAACACGATCGCCGCGTAGTACTCCTCGGCGATGTCGGAAGCCTGCTCTACATAGAGCTCCTGGACGGTCAGGCCGCGGATGTCCATTCCGAGGATGGCCTCCGCGTGCTTCTCCGCCTCGTGGCGGTCCTTCGCGAGCTTGATCCCGCCGGCCTTGCCGCGACCGCCGATCTGCACCTGGGCCTTGATAACGACCGGAAATCCGAGCTCCTCGGCGGCCTCGACGGCCTCCTGAACGGTCGCCGCATGGCGCCCGTCGGGCACGGGGACATCGTGCTTCTTGAACAGCAGCTTGCCTTGGTATTCGAGGAGATCCATAAGTACTCCGCGTACAATGCGCGACCGCTGCGCAAAGGCGGTGCGGCGGGCGCGGACCCTATCGAACCTCTCTTATGCCCCTTCCAAAAGAAGTCACCTTCGTCACTTTCGACTGCTATGGCACTCTCATCGACTGGGAGAGCGGGGTCTACGACGCCTTCCAGAAGGAGGCCGACCGCGATGGCTTCACGATCGACCGCGAGGAGCTGATCCCTCGCTTCATCGACGTCCAGCGGGAGATCCAGCGTGGCTCGTACGAGCTCTACGCGGAGGTCCTGCGCAGGACGGCGGTGCGGGTGGCGGAGGAGCTGGGCTGGGATCTCGAACCCGTCCGCTCGAACTTCCTGCCCAACAGCGTGCCCGGCTGGCCGCCCTTCCGGGAGACCAACGCCCAGCTCGAGCGGCTCTCGAAGAAGTACGAGATCGGCGTGCTCTCGAACATCGACGACAAGCTCCTCGGCGCGACCCGGCGCCACTTCCGGGTGGACTTGGACCTCGTGGT
>JBJMLJ010000032.1:0-2933 GCA_045805365.1 Thermoleophilaceae bacterium | reverse complement strand
TCGCGCAGCTCCTCGAGCAGCCGCGTCCGCTCCTTGACCACCGAGGCCCGGCGCCGCTCGACCTCGGGGCCGCCGATCTTGAGCGCCTGGTCCACGGCCGCCTGCGTGAGCGCGTTCACGCCGAGCACCGGGGCGATCGCATCGAGCATTCGAGTCGCCGCGGTCGAGCCGACCGCGTATCCGGCCCGCAGCCCGGACAGGCCGTAGATCTTGGAGAAGGTCCGGAAGACGATCAGGTTGGGGAAGGCGTCCGTGAGGCGGAGCACCGAGTCGACCGGCTCGACGTCCTGGAAGTGGACGAGGGCCTCGTCGACCAGGATGTGGGTCTCGCGCGGCAGGTCGACGGCGAGCGTGCCCAGCTCCTCGGCCGGCAGGTAGGTGCCGGTGGGGTCGTTGGGGTTGCAGAGGACGAGGGCACGGGTCCGCTCCCCGACCGATGAGCGGAGGTCCTCGAAGTGCTCCACCGCGACCGGCTTCGCGCCGGCGCGGGCGGCCATCAGGGGGTAGAGGGGATAGGAGGGCCAGGGCATGACCAGCTCGTCCCCCTCCGAGAGGAGTGCCAGAGCCGCGGCCTGGAGCAGCTCGGCGGCGCCGTTGCCGAGCACGATCTGCTCCGGCTCGACCTCGTGGCGCTCGGCGAGCACCCGGCGCACCCTTGCCGCGTGCCGGTCCGGATAGCCGTTGACTCGCCCGCGCGCCGTGTAGATCGAGGCGTTGACCACCTCCGAGTTGGGGAACTCGGGCCACTCGGTACCCGAGAGATCCAGGTCCGGGACCTGCTGGAGCGCGACCTCCTTCTCGCGTCGCCGGCGCTCGCGGCGGGCGACGTTGAGCTCCTCCTCGTCGACGTCCTCGAACTGGCGGTAGTAGTCGAGTAGTCCCATCAGGCCGGTCGGCCGGGGACCAGCGACGAGCCAGGACCGTGGATCAGGAAGAACCAGATGGAGAAGCCGACGACGGCGATGCCGACGCTGAGCACGAAGATCCGCTCGAGCGCCCCGCGCTGCTGCTCATAGCCGGCAGCCCGCCGGACGAGCTTCCACGAGTAGTCGAGCCGCTTGGCGAGCGCGAGCGTCAGGAACAGCGAGGCGACGCAGCCGACCATGATCGTCGTGATCCCCGCCGTGACGAAGCCGGTCCAGTACTGGACCTGCGAGCCGACCCAGAGCCACGCCGCCGGCTGCGGGCCGAAGAGGGTCAGGCAGAGCAGGGTCTCGAGGACGAGGATGCCGCCCGCGAGCAACCCGTCGGCCCGCTGGCGGGGCGCGCCGGTCCTGTTTGGCCGCGTGCGAAAGCGGATCGGCGCCGTTCCCGGCCGCCGGCCAATGAAGAGTCCACCCGTGTCTGTCGGGTCGTTGCTCGCCATGGGGCCCAGGGGCAAGTCTAGGGGTAGGCGGCGGGCCCGCCGCCGCTACGACTAGCGCGGCCGCGCGTAGAGCGCGTCGATCTCGCCGGCGAACTTCTCGTGCACGACGTTGCGCTTGACCTTGAGTGTGGGCGTCAGCTCGCCGGTCTCCTGCGAGAGGTCGTGGGGCAGGATCTCGAAGCGCTTGATCTGCTCCACGTTGCCGACGTGCGAGTTCACGTCGTCGACGATCTTCTGGACCTCCGCCTTCATTTCCTCGGAGTCGTGCACGCGCTCGGGCTCGAGGCCGTGCTGCTCCGCGAACGCCGGCAGCTCCTCGGGGTCGAGAGTGATCAGCGCGATCAGGTAGGGCCGCTTGTCGCCGACAACCACCGCCTGCGAGACCCAGCGGCTCTGCTTGAGGCCGTTCTCCAGGTTGGCCGGGGTGATGTTCTTGCCGCCGGCGGTGATGATGATGTCCTTCTTGCGGCCGGTGATGTAGAGGAAGCCGTCCTCGTCCAAGCGGCCGAGGTCGCCGGTATGTAGCCAGCCGTCCTCGAGCGCCTCCTTGGTGGCGCCCTCGTTCTTGTAGTAGCCCTTGAAGATGTTGGGGCCCTTGATCAAGACCTCGCCGTCGTCGGCGATCTTCACGTCGACGCCCTCGAACGGCTTGCCGACCGAGCCGAAGCGGAACTCCTCGGGCCGGTTGCCGGTGGCGGCGGTGGCGGTCTCCGTCATCCCGTAGCCCTCCATCACCGGCACGCCGCAGGCGTAGAAGAACTGGAGGATCTCCGGCGCGATCGGCGCGGCCCCGGTCACGCACTCGCGCATGTTCGTGCCGAAGAGCGCGCGGACGTTCTTGTAGAGGCCCTCCTCCGCCTGGTCGAACGCCTCCTGGAGCTCGGCGGGGACCTCCTCGCCGCGTTCGCGCATCTGGCGGACCTTCACGCCGAGCTCGGCGCTCCTGCGGATCTTCTCCGGGTCGCCGGCGGCCGAGGTGGCGAGCGTGTAGATCTTCTCGAACATCCGCGGCACCGACGGGAAGTAGGTCGGATTGACCTGGGTGAGCTCCGCGATGATCTCCTGCGGGTCCTTCGACCAGTAGGCGATCGTTGCGCCCAGGTCGAGGGTCGCCAGCTGGATCAGGATCGCGAAGGCGTGGGCCAGCGGCAGGAAGAGATAGGTGCTGTCGCCGGGCTGGATCACGCCCTGGTTGACGATCGCGTCCGTTATGGCGCGGTAGTTCGCGTGCGTGAGGAGGCAGCCCTTGGGCGGCCCGGTGGTGCCCGAGGTGTAGATGTAGAGGCAGTAGTCCTCGGGCGAGACCGCGGAGTAGCGGGCCTCGTAGTCGTCCTCGTCGTGGCTGCGGCCGCAGCCACGCAGGTCGGCGAGCGAGATGGCGTCGTCGCCGAGGTCCGCGCCTGCCGGATCGAGCACGATCACGAACTCGAGGTCGGGGAGCTCGTCGCGAACCTCGCGGATCTTGGCGAGCTGCTCGGCGTCCTCGACGAATATCGCCCGTGACTCCGAGTGCCCGGCCACGTACTGGCACTCCTCCGGCGAGTTCGTCTGGTAGATCGTGACGAGC